>CAVJWZ010000024.1:0-21842 GCA_963653545.1 uncultured Eubacteriales bacterium
AAAAGTAAAGATATACCGATCGGGTTCTCTTTTCTTTCAGAATTACAGTCACCGCGCACAGGTAAGTTCCTTTCATTCTTCAAGACAAGTCGCTCGTTTATAGAGCATAAAAAATAGGGTTATGGCTCAAAAATCAGGAATAAGGTAAGCCAATTCCTTACGTGCTTCAAGCAAATCATCTCGCTCCTATGCAAGCATGAAAAATAGAGGAGAAGAAATAAAGGAGTGGCTGGTTTACTTGGTCATTGGGCGGTTAAAAGAACCAAAATCGTTCTGTGCGATAGATGCCGAATGGGTCATAAAGGTGTATTCTTATACCGAACAAAGAAAGGTAATAAGCATGATTATTAAGAAAACACCAGCACAGATTGGTGAAATGGCTAAAGCAGGTGAACTGAGCGCTAAGGTGTTGCGTGAGGTGGGGGCTCGCGTGAAGCCAGGCATGACCACGCTAGATTTGGACCGTATTGCAGAAATGATTATTCGCATGGAGGGTGGAATTCCTGCGTTTAAGGGCTACGGGGGATTTCCTGGTTCTATTTGTGCATCGATCAACGATCAAATTGTTCATGGTATTCCTTCGCAAGCGGTTGTTTTGCAAGAGGGGGATATTATTTCAATCGATACGGGGGCTACGGTTAATGGATGGGTAGGCGATAACGCTTGGACCTTTCCTGTTGGAAAAATTTCACCTGAAAAAAAGCGCTTGCTTGAGGTGACCGAGAAATGCATGTGGGCAGGTCTTGATGCTGCTCGTCCAGGGAATCACTTAGGTGATATTGGTGCTGCAATTCAAGAGATTGCCGAAGCCGAAGGTTATGGGGTTGTTCGTGAGTATGTTGGTCATGGAATAGGCAGAAATATGCACGAAGATCCTAACGTTCCAAATTATGGGCGTCGTCATTCGGGAATTAAACTTGAGCCAGGTATGGTTTTAGCTATTGAGCCCATGATTAATATGGGAACCTATAAAACCAAACAAATGCCCGATGGTTGGCTTGTTTGCACGCGCGATGGCAAGCCTTCTGCTCATTTTGAAAAAACAGTTGCTATAACTGAGGATGGTCCGCGCATCATAACTACCGAGCCTGATTTCCGTCGTCCCGTTATGGAATAACTGTTGTATGGGCTGACCATTTCAGGGGCAGTTATATGGTGTTGTTTTTTCGTAATTTTCCAAAGATTTTGTTTCCAATTTTTGATAAGATTTCAAACTCAGATACGTTAAAAAGTTTACAAAGCGCAAAAGAAACAACGAGTCCTAAGCTGCCTGCTACAGTAATGATAAGTAGAGCATAAAGAATTACCGGGATGCCGATAGCGGGCATGAATTGTTGAGCCAATGTGGTAAGTAGGCTAACCACTATTCCTCCAATAATGCTTGCGATTGAAACTTTAAAAAATACGCTTACGGTTTCTGTAATCCCAAAATTTCCAACATATTTTTTTACGAGCAAGACACATACGCCAAGCATGATTGTATAGAAAAATATGTCAGCAACAGGAATACCGACTACGCCTAATATATCTGGTTGGCATAAAAGGTAGTAAAAGAATACCTGAATAATTCGGAGAGCAACATCCGCAAGGGCAAATTGGGTGAATTTGCGCAGTGCTGCGAATACGCGATACATGTACATATATCCAGCATAAAACGGAAGACTCAACGTCCAAACGGAAAGGACTATACTTACCGTTTGGGTATCTTCTGATGAAAATGCACCAGCTTGAAAAAGCTGCATAAGGGGAAGCGCTAATCCTCCAACCATAGCTGCAAGGGGAATGATTAAAAAGAAGGTTGATCTCAGTCCTGTTTGAATAAAATGCCTAAAACCTTGCCAATCTTCACGCGCGGCGCAATCTGAAAGCTCGGTGAGCATGGTTGTTGAAACGGAAACGGCAATAATTCCATAGGGAAGCTGATACCAAATCCAAGCATAGTTGAGAGTTGAGGGACCGTTTGCTGCGGCATCGAGTGAAAAAGCATTTCGGCAGCTAAAGGTAATCATGGTTCCTGCAATATAAACAAACATAGGAAGGGCAACTTTGAGCGCTTCTTTAAGCATGGGATCATGGAGATTGATATGAGGGGTGAATTTGAAACCACGTTTTATGAGTGCGGGAATTTGAATACCGAATTGAACAAGAACGCCAAAAGAAGTTCCTATGGCAAGCCACCACATGGCGATGTTTGTGTCCCAAGCAGAAAGAGGGACAAAACCAAACATGGTTACAATAACAACAACGTTGTTCATTACGGGAGCTAAGGAAGGAACAAGAAAAACTCGCTCTGCGTTGAGGATTCCAGTAATAACGGCGCCAAGGCCATAGAGTAAAATCTGTACCGCAAAAATACGAAAAAAGAAAGTGGAAAGATCTTTGCTCGATCCGCTCTCAATGGTAAATGTTTGGGTTTCAATAACTGCTGGGGCAAAGACAGAACACAGAAGTGTTAAAACGCCGAGGATAATTAAGGTGATACTTAAAATATTTGAAGAAAATTTCTGGGCTCCATAATCTCCCTCTTTTTCCTTTTGAAGAAGATATAAGGGAAGAAAGGCAGTAGCCAAAACACCACCTACGGCAAGATCATAAATCATCGAAGGAAGGTTGTAGGCAATTTGATAAGCGGAAGTGAGGAGCGTATTGCCGAGAGCAAATGCCATTGCCCAGGTGCGAAGAAGTCCTGTAACGCGGCAGCCTAATGTTGCAAGAGTGATAAGGCTGGTATTTTTTAAAATAGAGCTATTTGAGTCGTTTACCATAGAACCTCACGTTTTGATTATAATCAGGTTACTCAGTTACTAATAGTAAGGAAAAACACATGCGTGTTTTGATAGTTCGCAATAATTACAACACAAAAGCTATCGAAGCTGCTTTACTTTTAGAGGCTTTTTTGGCATCTCAGAATATTGAGTATGTAGTTTATGATACCGATGAGCTGCGCTTATCTGCTGCTGTTGTTAACCAAGAAAAGGTGAGCGACATTGATTCTTTTGATTTGGCGGTTGTTCTTGGTGGTGACGGAACCATTTTAAGAACAGCTGCTCAAATTAAATATAGACGAATTCCTATTTTGGGAATTAATTTTGGCAATCTTGGGTTTATGGCAAATTCAAATGTCGATGGAGTTGTTCCTGTGGTTGCTGCGGCACTTTCGGGTGAGGTAATACAAGAGAGCAGGACCAATCTGATTATTGATGTATTTTGTGAGGATGAAGAAGGCGCTGGCCTTGATGACGAAATTCCTCGCATGAGTAACCATCGGTTTTTCGCACTGAACGAAATGGTTCTTGCTCGTGGTGCGCAGGGAAGAATTATCGACTGCTCCTATTCAATTGCGGGCGCTAAAGTATCTGATGTGCGTGGTGACGGTTTGGTTGTTGCTACGGCAACAGGTTCAACGGCATACGCTCTTTCGTTGGGAGGCCCGCTAGTTACGCCAACCTATGGTGGGCTTATTGTTGTTCCCATTGCTCCCCATTCGCTTCACTCTCGTCCTATTCTTACTGCTCCGTCTGATGTCACGGAAGTTTTTCTTTGCGCATCGAGTGCAAACAGGCAGGCGAGCATGTTTATTGATGGTGAGCTTATCGAGATGGAAAAGCCTATATCTCGCGTGGTAGTTTCAACGGGTGCTGAACCAACAATTCTTTTACGCTATAAACCAGAGCCATTTTACACTCATGCCTCAAAAGTGTTTTTTAGATAAGAGATAATGAGCGGTCATTGGCTGATTTTTGGTTAATGGTTAATTTGTTTGTTAATTTGTTTTGAAATATAGAATTAGTGCTAAGAAAAGAATGTTTGCGCTAAAATTGACAAGCGTTTGAAAGCGATTGTTTTCGATTTCGGGCGCTTTTTTGTTGTTCTTATCGCCATTTTGCGACGGAGCTAAGGAGAATTATGGCAAAGCATATTTTTGTTACTGGAGGCGTTGTTTCTTCTCTAGGAAAAGGTATTACGGCAGCTTCGTTGGGGCATTTGTTAAAGGCACGTGGCTATAAGGTAACAATGCAAAAAATGGACCCGTATCTTAATGTTGATCCAGGAACAATGTCTCCTTTTCAGCATGGTGAGGTTTTTGTAACCGAAGATGGTCATGAGGGCGATCTTGATTTAGGACATTATGAACGTTTTATTGATGAAAACCTATCGCGAGAATCAAATTTCACCCAGGGTTCCATATATAAAAGCTTAATTGCGCGCGAGCGCAGGGGTGATTTTTTGGGGGGAACAGTTCAGGTTATTCCTCATGTTACTGAAGCGATCAAAGAGCGTTTGCGTCGTATTGCTGATCAATCGGGTGCCGATATTGTTATTTCAGAGATTGGTGGCACTATTGGCGATATTGAATCGCTTCCTTTTATTGAGGCGGCAAGACAGTTTAATAAAGAGCGCCCCGATGAGGATGTTTGCTTTGTTCATGTGACCTTAGTTCCTTACATTGCTGCAGCTCATGAAGTTAAAACAAAACCAACCCAGCATAGCGTAAAAGAGCTGCGCTCTTTAGGGGTTCAGCCTGATTTTATTGTGTGCCGTTCTGATCATGATATCTCTGATAATGTTCGTGAAAAAATCGCTCTTTTTTGTGACGTTGCACCCGAAGATGTTCTTTCATGTGTCGATGCTCCATCGATCTACGAAGTCCCCCTTTCGCTTTTTGATCAAAAGTTTGATGTTCAGGTTCTTAATCGCCTAGGGCTTGATACCCCTCAGATTGATTTAACTCCGCTTAAAACATTTCTTAAAGAAGCAGATGAATGCACTGGTGAAGTGTCTATTGCGGTTGTGGGTAAATACGTTAGCTTGCCCGATGCGTATCTTTCTATTATTGAAGCCCTAGGTCATGCGGGTGTTGCCAATGGCGTACATGTTAAAGTGTGCTTGGTTGATGGTGAAGAGCTTAACGCAAACAATGCTCAAGAAATGCTTGGCAAAATGGATGGCATTTTGGTTCCGGGTGGTTTTGGTCAGCGTGCATTTGAGGGAAAGATTGAAGCTGCTCATTTTGCGCGCGTGAATAATATTCCATTTTTAGGAATTTGTTTAGGTTTGCAGGCAGCAGTATGCGAATATGCCCGCAATGTTGCCCATTTAACAGGAGCAACTTCTGCCGAATTTGAGGAAAATGCCGATTATACCGTTATTGATCTGATGCCTGAGCAAGAAGATGTTGAAGATAAGGGCGGTACTATGCGATTGGGAGCTTATCCTTGTAAGCTTGCTAAGGATTCCCGTGCATACCAGGTGTACGGTGAAGAAATTATCTATGAGCGTCATCGTCATCGTTATGAAGTAAATAATACCTATCGCGATACGCTTACTTCGGCAGGTCTTTGCGTTTCGGGAGTATCGCCCGATGGGCGTCTTACGGAAATGATTGAGATCTCTGACCATCCTTGGTTTATAGCAAGCCAAGGCCATCCTGAGTTCAAGAGTAGGCCTACCAATCCTCATCCACTCTTTGTTGGGCTTGTTGGTGCTGCGCTGGCATATCAAGCGAAATGAGATTTTGAGCTAAGATGGCTCACTACATTAAGGAATATCTTGCATATATGACGGTGGAGAGGGGAGCTTCTCCTCTTACCGTTGCTTCTTATAAGAAAGACCTCTCAGACTATGAGCAGTTTCTTATTGCGCGCTCAGTTGTTGAAGCTAGCGAAATTGCCCGAGAAGACATAGTTGCTTTTGAAGACGATTTGCTTAACGAAAAAGGCTTTGCTCCTTCTACCATTGAGCGAAAGATATCTTCGATAAAAGGGTATCATCGTTTTTTATTCAGGGAGGGTTACAGCAAAAACAACCCTGCTGAATCAATTTCACTTCCCAAAAAACCTGAACGTTTACCTGATGTTTTATCGATTGACCAAATTAATAAGCTGCTTGATTCATTGGAAACATCAACAACATTGCAAATGCGTGATGCGACTATTATGGAAGTACTGTATGGCTGTGGCTTGCGGGTAAGTGAGCTGGTAGGGCTTGATCTTGACAAGGTTAACAGCGATGAAGGCTATCTTTTTATTTGTGGAAAGGGTGGCAAAGAACGCATTGTCCCGCTTTCTGGTCAGGCGCTCACTAAACTTGAGTGCTATCTTAAAAAGGTTCGCTCTTGCTTGGTTAAGCCTTATAGCGTGCCAACAAATGCAGTGTTTCTTAATGCGCGAGGATCGCGACTTTCTCGTCAGAGTGTTCGCGCTTTGGTTGCTAAGGCGGGCTTGGCTATTGGTGTAAAAAATCTTCACCCTCACACGCTTCGCCATTCGTTTGCTACCCATCTTATTGAAGGTGGGGCAGACTTACGAGCGATTCAAGAGATGTTAGGTCATTCCGATATAGCAACAACGCAACGGTATACCCATATCCAAATGCTTCACATAAGAGAAGAGTATTTTGCTGCTCATCCTCGCGCAAAAGGCAACAAATCCCGTAATGTTTAGCTGAATATAACCGCTTTTGTGGAGGCGTCTTCATTTTTTCCCACTTTGCCCCACCGTCTCTTAAATCAATATATAGATTGTTAATAGGTGCTTTTCCTACATATAGTAGGAAAAGCACTTTTTGTTTTTGAGGAGTGGGATAAAATGGGGGGCAATGGGGGATAAAGTGGGATAAAAGCCCATAATTTGTTGCAATGTGGGAGTTAATACCATACAATGACATAACGCGAGGTGCGATTTGGAGAAAGGAGCAGCGTGAGCGAACTTTTAGGCGAATATCGCCATAAGCTTGATGCGAAAGGTCGCTTGTCTCTGCCTGCTGATTTCCGAAAAGCACTTTCAACCAATTTGAAGGTTACTCCTGATCCAAAAAATCAGTGCCTTTATGTGTTTGAAACCGAAGCATTTAATGCATGGGTGAACAGCTTGTTTGAAAGCGATGGCGGATGGTCTTCATCCAAGTCAACCATGGTTGCTCAGCGTAAGGTTTTAAACTCGCGTGCGAAAAAATGCGAAGTGGATAACTCGGGTCGCATTCATCTTTCGCAGGCTCAGCGCGATTTAGTTGCGTTGGATAAATCGGTGGTGATTGTTGGAGATGAAGATCACTTTGAAATTTGGGATGAGCAGCGCTGGGATGAGTTCTGCGCAGATGTTGATTTGGCATCTTTGGTGAGCTAGTTCCAGGCAAGCACAGTGACAAGTGAATATCGGCATATTCCAGTTCTTCTTTCTGAATGCATGATGCATTTGAAATTAGACCAGGGAGGTAGATACGTCGACGCAACATTGGGAGGCGCTGGTCATGCTCTGGCAGCTGCCCGTCTTATTGGTAGAACGGGTCATTTGATAGGCATCGATCAAGACGAGGTGGCGCTTTCAGCCGCGCATGAGCGCCTTGAAGGTCTTCCTCGTGAAGTTCGCCCAGAGCTCGACATTCTCTATGGAAATTTTGGAGAGCTTAATACTCTTCTGGTCCAAGCAGAGGTTCCTTCTATCGATGCCATTCTTTTTGATTTGGGAGTATCTTCCGTTCAAATTGATACGCCTTCTCGTGGCTTTTCCTTTAAGGAAAGTGGCCCTCTTGATATGCGGATGGATCCGAGTAATCAAACTTTAACCGCAGCAGAGATCATTAACACTTATAACGCAGCAGATCTCGCTCGGGTCATCCAGCGATATTCAGATGAGAGATGGGCAAGCCGCATTGCGGAATTTGTGGTCAAGATGCGCCAAGAGCACCCAATCACCGAAAGCGAACAGCTCGTCGAAGTAATCAAGGCGGCTATTCCTGCTTCGGCGCGTCGAAATGGTGGGCATCCTGCAAAAAGAACCTTTCAAGCATTACGCATAGAAGTGAATAGTGAACTCAATGTTTTAAAACGCGGCTTAGAGGCTGCCATTGCTTGGCTTGCTCCTGGGGGTCGCATAGCAGTGATGAGCTACCATTCATTGGAAGATAGAATTGTAAAAGATCTTTTTAAGCAATATTCAACGGGTTGTACGTGTCCTCCTGAACTACCTGTTTGTGTTTGTGGAAATAAGCCGATACTCAAAGTTGTTACCCGAAAGCCCATTGTGCCTTCAAAAGAAGAAGTTGAAAAAAATCCTCGTGCACGTAGTGCAAAATTAAGAGTCGCAGAGCGGCTTGATGATACTCAATAATACTTTCTATAGAAGGAAGGTTCTGACCTATGTCTGCATCGCCTGCATACCGACTTGATTATGCTGGCAATTCAGAAGCTGTAAGTGCCTATCCTCGTCCTCATGTCGCATCGAACCCATCGGTTCGTGTTGTTCCTGGCAGAAAAAGCGTAGTAGATCCCGTTCTCAGCGATGCTTGGGTTACCGGTATTAAAGTGGTAATTGCTGTTTTGGCAATATTTCTTGTTATTGGTTTTGTGCGAGTGGGGCTTGCTTCTGCTGCTTATAGCGCTGCATCTGCTTCGAGCGAGCTTTCTGCCGAAATTGCTGATGCTCGTTCTGCGGGTGAGTCGTTAGCGGTTCAAAAGAGTTTGGTTGCAAGT
The DNA here is from genome assembly GCA_963653545.1 of uncultured Eubacteriales bacterium. Lineage (GTDB taxonomy): Bacteria > Actinomycetota > Coriobacteriia > Coriobacteriales > Eggerthellaceae > Anaerotardibacter. Next base: position 8,471 of record CAVJWZ010000024.1, read on the forward strand.
CCAAGCAGTTTGCGTTACGCCGCAGAAGAAAAACTTAAAATGGTAGCGCCTTCAAGCACCTCAACCATAACGCTTCCTGTAGATGTTGTTGCTACTGATAGCGCAGGAAATCTTTCTCTTTCTCAAAGCGTTGAGCGTCTTACCTCTTTAGGCTAGATTTATGGCTGATCGCCATTACCAATATCAGGCGTCTTCGGGCACTTCTTCTCGAAAAGTGTCTATCCAAAGTCGTTCGCAAACACATCAATCAAATAATTCTGGTGGTTCTTCCTTCCGTTTTAGCGAAGGTAGGTTCGGCATTATTTTTCTCATTTTTGCTGCTCTAGCGGTGGTAATTGTGGGGCGTTTAGTTTGGCTTCAAATTATTGACGCTCAAAATATCAGTGATAGTGGGGGCTTTGACCGAACGGTATCGGTTGATGTTGCGCCCCGCAGAGGAACAATCTATGACCGCAATGGTGTAGTGTTAGCAACAACGGTTGATGCAACCAATGTGTATTGCCACCCTCATATGGTTCCTGATGGTAAAAAGGATGAATTAGCAAAAGCTCTTGCTCAAGTTTTTGGTGATGATGAAAAAGTCTATCGTGAAAAAATTGAACAAGATACTAATTTTGCTTATTTGGTAAAGAGTGCCGATGTTGATCAGGCTCAAAAAATCAAAGATCTTGCTATTGATGGTGTTGGTTTTGAGGATACTTCAAAGCGCGTATATCCTTGCGGAGCAATAGGGAGTCAGATTATTGGAATCTTAAATTCCGAAGGTCAAGGTTTAACGGGTCTTGAGTTGTATTATGACGATATTTTAGGCGGTACGCCTGGTAAAAAAACAACCGAGTATAGCAAAGAAGGAGTACCGGTTCCGGGTAGCACTATTGTTGAAAGCGAAGTAAAAAATGGACAAGATATTGTTTTGTCCATTGACGCTGGTTTGCAAGAACGTCTCGAAACTGCTCTTGCGTTGCGAGTAGAAACCGTTGAAGGATCAGGCGGATCGGGCATTGTTATGGATTCAGCTACCGGCGAAATATATGCCTGCGCTTCAATTCCTCTTTTTGATATTACCGATTTAAGTGAAGTTAAAGAAGGGGCAACAAACTTAGCAGGAATTTCTTCTGCGTTTGAGCCTGGTTCTATTTTTAAACCAGTAGCGATGCTTGCTGCGCTTGAAGAGGGAACCACTAAAGCGGGGCAGGTTTATCATTGCCCCGAAGTAATTTATTCAGATGAATATGCTATTTCAGATGCCCATGAGCGCTCAGCAACTGATATGGATACGCGCGAAATAATAGCGGAATCTTCAAATGTTGGTATGTCGCTTATAGCGCAGGATCTTACGTTTAAAAAACTCTATGAGTATATCAAGCACTATCAAATTACCGAAAACCCCAATACTGATTATCCGGGATCGGCGAGCGGAAGTGTAAGCGATGTGAGCACATGGAGCGATACTCAAGGCTACAACATAAGTTTTGGTCAGGGTATTGAAGTTACCCCTATGGAAATGGTGCGTTTTTATGGCGCTTTGGCCAATAATGGATACGCCATGACTCCGCATTTTTTGCGTGATATACCAACCAATGAAGAAGATGAAACATTTGATTCGACAGAAATAATAAGCAATAAACAGGCTATTAGCGATTTGATTTATATGATGGAAGGTGTTGTTGAGGAAGGCACCGCAACAGATGCTCAAATTGAGGGATATCGTGTTGCGGGAAAAACAGGCACTGCTGAATTTGCTTCTACTTCTGGTGGATATGAAAAAGGTGCCTACGATATTTCATTCATTGGTTTTCTGCCTGATACTTCATTAAACTTAGTATGTTTTGTGGGAGCAACCGATGTTCCTGGAGACAGAAAAACAGTTCCTGCTTTTCAGGATATAATGTCATATGCAATTGATCGCTATAACATTACCCAGAAATGAGGCTTTCATGACAAAGACATGTAAAGAGCTATTTGAGGGTCTAGACTGTACCATAATTGGCAACGAAAACGAGCCCATAGAAGGCATTGCTTATCGCAGCGATGCAGTAGAACCCCATGATGCATTTTGCTGTATTGTTGGCTTAAAATCCGATGGGCATTCCTATGCGCAAGATGCTATTGATCGTGGCGCACGCGTTTTGGTGGTAGAACGCAAAATTTATCTAGCCGATGCCACTGAGGTAACCGAGGTGGTGGTAAGCGATTCTCGTAAAGCTATGGCACATTTGGCGGCTCATTTTTACGATAATCCTTCTCAAGATTTTGATTTGGTTGGTATCACAGGAACTAATGGAAAAACTACCTCGACCTATTTGGTTGAGCATATTGCATCTGCACTTGGTAAGCGCACGGGCATTATTGGAACGGTGGGCGTCACTGTTGCAGGCAAAACGGAAAAATCTTCAAGAACAACGCCTGAATCTCCCGATTTACAGCAGCTATTTGCCAACATGAGAGATGAAAAATGCGATGTTGTTGCCATGGAGGTTAGCTCTCATGCGCTTGATCTTGAGCGCACGTGGGATACGCAATTTGCCGTTACAGCATTTACCAATCTTACGCAAGATCATCTTGATTATCACAAAACTTTTGAATCTTATTTTGCTGCAAAGGCTCGTCTTTTCTCTAATGATTATCCGGCAAAGCGCGTTATTAATATCGATTCAAAATGGGGGAAAGAACTTCTAAGATCTTGTTCTGCTAACAACAATTCAATTATCACAACAGGATTTGATTCATCTGCTCAAATTCATCCGCTATCGATAGAATATCATGCTGATCATACCAAGGTTGAACTTGAGGTAAGGGGAAGTGTTTATACTTGTTCATATCCTCTTGTTGGAAAGTTCAACGTTGAAAATGTTATGTGCGCCTTTGGCATTGCCCTTCAATTGGGATACGCTCCCGCTGCAATAGTCGAAGCCCTCAAGGATGCTCCTGCAGTTCCAGGGCGAATTCAGCGGGTCTCTACCGAGCATGATGGCGGAATTTCTGTTTATGTTGACTACGCGCACACTCCCGATGCGCTAACAAAAGCGCTTGATTCGGTTTCGGAGCTTACGAAAGGTCGCACCCTTGTAGTGTTTGGTTGCGGCGGAGACCGCGATTCAAGCAAGCGTCCGCTTATGGGCAAAGCTGCTCTTGCGGCGGATTTTGCGGTGGTTACGTCTGATAATCCTCGAACAGAAGATCCTCAGGCCATTATTGCCAATATCGTAGACGGCATGCAATCGGATAACGATCGCTTTGTTGTTGAGGCTGATCGCAGGCAGGCTATTGCAAAAGCAATCAGTCTTGCAAAATCTGGCGATGCTATTCTTATCGCAGGGAAAGGGCATGAAGATTATCAACTCGTTGGTGATAAGGTTCTTGCCTTTGACGATGTGGTTGTAGCTGCCGAAGAGCTTGAGAAGGTGTTTGGATAAGGTATGCGCCTCAATGCTAAACAAATTGCAGACTATACCGCAGCAAATGTAGTAGTTGAATCGATGGAGCCTTCTCGGCTTGCCACTGGCATTACGTGGGATTCGCGCGAGGTGCACCCAGGAGATGTGTATCTTGCTTTGCCTGGCGCGCGCGTTGATGGCCATGATTTTGTTGAGGCAGCCCTTCGTGCGGGGGCAATAGTCGCTCTTGTTATGCGCCCAATTACTGAGCAGGTGAAACTTTGCGCTCAAGAAATGGGTGCTGCAATATTAGAAGTGAGTTCTACCGAGGTAGCTTTGGTTGATCTTGCACGTAAGTGGCGCTCACATCTTAAGGGTAAAGTGATAGCTCTGAGCGGTTCAACAGGAAAAACAACGACCAAAAATTTGGTTCGTGATGTTTTATCAACGACCTACAAAACAGTTGCAACTCACGGTAATCAAAACAACGAATTGGGTGTTCCTAAAACAATTCTTGAGGCAGATCCTGAAACCGATTATGTGGTGGTTGAAATGGGTATGCGGGGGCTAGGTCAGCTCAAAAGCCTTTGTGAATTTGTCAAGCCAGATTATGCCCTTATAACCAATACGGGAGAAAGCCATATAGAGCTTTTAGGTTCAAAAGAAGCAATTATTCAAGCAAAAGCCGAGGTAGTAGAAGCGCTTACTCCCGGTGTTGGCGTGGCTATTTTAAATAGAGCTCTTGAGCAAAGCACGCAGCGTATTGAAGAAATTGCTCATGTTGTTAAAAACGAAATAACCGTTGTTGGATTTGATGGTTCGGGGCTATGTAGAGATAACGCAGATGTTTTTGCCAAAGACAAAACACTTGACGTTGAAGGAAGGCCTTCGTTTGTATTGTGTACTCCTTTAGGTCAGCAAGAATGTACGCTTGAATTACGCGGAGAGCATAACGTTCATAACGCTTGTGCGGCAGCTGCAATGGGATATGTTTGCGGCGTTGGTTTGGATAACATCATTAAGGGCTTGGAACTTTCGCTTCCTGAAGTAGGGCGCCAAGAAATCAATACGAGCGCTGAGGGCGTTTTGGTTATTAATGATGCCTATAATGCCAACCCTGATTCTATGCGAGCTGCGCTAACCACCTTTTCTTCGATGAAGGTTTTGGGCAAGCGCATTGCAGTTTTAGGTGATATGGGCGAATTGGGAAGCTATGCTAAAGCATGTCATGAAGGAATTGGAGCATTGGTTGCCAAGTTGCCAATTGATTATTTGATATGCATTGGCACCTTAGCTCGTCATATAGCTCATGCTGCTGAGCAGGGTGGCTTTTCGCGCGATAGGATATGGACTACGCTCTCTACAGGAGAAGCTCTTGGTGTTTTGGAGCCATTGGTAAGAAAAGGAGATGCAGTGCTTGTAAAGGCATCGCATTCAATGGAGCTTGAGCGAATCGTCAGGGGGCTCTTGAATTAATTATGATTTCAATTTTTGAACAGTATCCAACGTTTACCGTTTTTATTGCGATTGCGCTCGGCACGTTAATAACGATGCTTCTCATGCCGTTATGGATTAAGTTTTTGCGCTCTCATCTTATTGGTCAGCAGGTTCGTGCCGATGGCCCCGAAAGCCATTTGGTAAAACAAGGAACCCCTACCATGGGTGGCGTTATTATGCTGTTATCCATGGTGCTTGTGGTTGTGCTTATGGCGCGCCCGAGCGCTGAGACAGTTTTGACAACGTTAGCGGTTGTGTTAACGGGCGGTCTGGGCTTATTTGACGATATGTCAAAAGTTGTTAAAGAGCGCTCGCTCGGTCTTACTCCCAAAGCAAAGCTTATTGGGCAGTTTCTTATTTCAACATTTTTTGTACTAGCGGTAGTAAACTGGGTTGGTATTGCTCCAACGGTAGAAATTCCTTTTATTTACACTTTTGATTTGGGGGTTTTAACAACTACGTTGCCTTTTGAAACCCCAACGGGGGAGTTTGCTATTCCGTGGCTCTACGTTATTTTTGTTGATGTTTTACTGATGGGCATGAGCAATGCTACCAATCTCACGGATGGTCTTGATGGCTTAGCTGCTGGCACGGTTATGATTGTTTTGCTCGTAATGGCTGCCATTGCCTATCGAAGTAATCTGCTAGATTCTTCAATTATTGCTGCCGCATTGGCGGGGTGTTGCATTGGATTTTTGTGGTTCAATTCATATCCCGCCGATATTTTTATGGGCGATACAGGCTCTTTGGCGTTGGGAACAGCTCTTGGATGTATCGCGGTTATTTCTAAAACTGAGATATGCTCGCTTATTATTGGCGGATTATTTGTTGTTGAAGCTTTGTCAGTAATGATTCAAGTTCTTTATTACAAAAAAACAAAAAAGCGAATTTTTCTTATGGCCCCTCTGCATCATCATTTTGAAAAAAAGGGATGGAGCGAGGTTAAAGTAGTTGTTCGTTTTTGGATTATTTCTGCGGCGTTTGCAGCCGTCGGATTTTGTATCTATTTTGCGTTGTCGATGGTAGGCTAGCATGCAGCAAGAATCATTTGATACATCAAAAAAATATGCACCCTGCAAGCTTGGCAGCGTTTTAGTGCTAGGCTTTGGTGCAACGGGGCAAGCGGTAAGTAAATACTGCGCTGAGTTGCTGGGCGGTCGCATTGAATCGCTCACCATTGCCGCAGGCGCATGTTCTAAAAATTCTCAAGCTTTAGCTCAAACGCTTTCAGGTCAAGGCGTTACTATTCTTTTCGATACGTATTCGTTTGATAAGCATTACAACCTTTGTATTGCGAGCCCGGGTATTTCACAGTTTTCTGATTTTTATCAGGCGGCTTTTGCGTGCAGTGATGAACTTATTGGTGAAGTTGAGTTTGCTTGGAGAGAAAGCAGCGCTCAATCTGAATGGATTGCCATTACAGGAACAAATGGCAAAACCACAACGACAGCATTGATAGCCCATCTTTTGTCTGCTTGTGGCAAAAAAGCTCGGGCTGTTGGCAATATTGGTGATACCTGTTTAGAATCGGTGGCTTCGGGCAATGTTGATTATTACGTGGCTGAAGTATCTTCGTATCAGCTTGCCTCAACCGTTCGGTTTGCCCCTGATGTTGCAATTTTGCTCAACATCACCCCTGATCACCTTAAATGGCATACTTCTTTTGATGAATACTGCAAGGCAAAGTATAAAATTTTTGCTAATTGCGATGAGCATTCCACCATGGTGTTTGATGCTACTAACGATATTGCTCGTGAGTATTTCAAGCAGGTGCGCAATCGTTTTGAGCATGTTGCTCCCGGTGCTGTTATTCCTTTAGGAACCAAAGAAGGAATAACTACGAGCATGGTTGTTCGCTGCGGAGCTCTCAATGCTGCCTATTGCGATGATGGCATGCTTGTTGTTGAGCGCTTGGGCAACAGAGTTGAGCTTGTACATAAGGATGCTCTTGCCATAAAAGGCGAGCACAATGTTGTAAATGCCCTCGCTGCAGCTTCGGCAGCACTTTCGGTGGTTGAGCCAGACGAGTATGAAATGCTTCGCGAAGCCTTAGTATCGTTTCGGCCGCTTGAACATCGCATTGAGCCCTGTGGAACTGTTGGGGGCGTTTATTGCTACAACGATTCAAAGGCAACCAATGTTGATGCCACCCTTAAAGCCTTAGCGGCTTTCGATGAAGCAAAGCCGTTTGTTCTTCTTGGTGGCGACGATAAAGGCACCGATCTTACCGAGTTGGTTTTGGCGGCCAATAAGCATACGCTTGGCGTTGTTTGCTTTGGGGCGGCTGGCAAGCGTTTTTTTGAGGCCTTTTCCAAGGCGAGCATTCCAGTGTTTTTTGCCGACCATCTTGAAGACGCCTTTGATACCGCGCTTGCTCAGGTAAATAAGGGCGATATTATTATTCTTTCTCCGGCGTGCGCTTCGTTTGATGAATTTAGCTGTTTTGAAGAGCGCGGAGAAGTATTCAAAGCATTGGTAGCACAACGGGCAACTGAAAGGGGAGCGTAACTAACGCATGACCAGGGCGAGTAAAACACAGCAAAAACGAACCAGTAAGCCCTCCCAATCATTTCTACAAAGCGCTCCTGCTTCTGTTATGAAGCCGCGTTTGATGGTTGTGCTTTCTGCTGCAGCACTTTTGGTGTTGGGGCTTGTTATGGTGTATTCAGCCTCTTCTATTACTGGTTATGTTGAAGAGGGAAGCTCAATAGGTGAAACAATTAAACAGATTGGGTTTGCTCTTGGTGGCATTGTACTTTGTGTTGCCACTATTGTTGTTTGTAAAGACGATGCTTTGCGTGGCAAGCTTGGTTTTTGGTTGTGGGCTGGTTGCGTGTTTCTTATTGTGCTTACCGCTCTTATGGGAACGGTTGGTCTTGGCGCAAAGCGTTGGCTGTTTATTGGGCCGGTGGGCATTCAACCTTCAGAATTTGCAAAAATTGCCATAGCTATTATGGCTGCGCGTATTGTTTGCGAATACAATGAGGGCGCATTTTTACGGCAGGAATTTTTCAAAAAGCTTGCTGTGTATGTAATTATTCCTATCCTTTTCATCCTTTTCGCACAAAGCGATTTAGGAACATCAATGATTTGTTTGGTTGTTTTTATTGCCGCGTTGTGGCTTGGGGGAGCAAGTGAACGTACGGTTGGTGCTATTGTTGCTTGCGTTGTTGTTCTTGGCGTTGTCATGACGCTTGTTCAGGGGTATCGCTCTGACCGTATGAGTTTTCTTGATCCTTGGGCCGATCCTGATGGAACAGGGTATCAGCTCATCCATTCTTTTAAGGCATTTGCAGCGGGTGGATTATTTGGTTTAGGTATTGGTAATTCGTATGAGAAACTTTTGTATTTGCCTGAAGCAGAGACCGATTTCATTTTTTCCATCATTGGCGAAGAGCTTGGCCTAATAGGCGCTGTGTTGGTGGTAGTTTTGTTTTTGGTGTTTTTGCGCGGGGGGCTTTCGATTGCTCGTCAGTCTTCAAACGATTTTGGTCTTATTTTGGCGGGCTCTTTAACAACTATGTTGGTATTTCAAGCATTTCTTAATATTTTATGCGTTGTAGGTTTGTTTCCAACAACCGGAAAGCCCCTGCCGTTTATTTCTTCCGGCGGCTCTTCGTTGCTTTCGTCTTTGATTATTGTTGGCATTATTCTTTCGGTTTCGTTTAACTCACATAGCAAAAAAGAAATAAAAGAACGAAGGGGCAATCTTCGCGTTATTTCTTCTTACCAGCAGCCTCCACGTAGGGTAGGAGGGGGCTATTCGCAAGGTAAGACCAGGCATTATTATCCAGCGAATACACAGGTGCATGGTGTGCCCTATGGCACTAGTGCATTCAAATCTAATAACAACAAAAACCCCTATAAAAACAAGAACTTTTCGAGGAGGATATAGCATATGCGTATTGTGTTATCGGGCGGCGGAACGGCAGGTCATATTAATCCTGCGCTTGCCTTAGCAGAACTTCTTGTTAAGGCTGGTCATGAGGTTTTGTATGCAGGGACTCCTCAAGGCGTAGAGGCTCGTTTAGTCGAGCAAGCAAATTTACCCTTCAAACCTTTTGAAGCCAAGGGATTTAATCGCAATCACCCTAAAACAATCTTTTCAGCTGTTCGCACGATCGCAAAAAGCACCAAGCAAGCTTGCGCTTGGTTTGATGAAATAAAGCCTGATGTGGTAGTTGCCTTTGGTGGTTATGTTTGTCTTCCTCTTGGTAGGGCAGCAAAAGCAAAAGGGATACCCCTTGTTATTCATGAGCAAAATTCTGTGATGGGCATGGCTAATAAGTATTTGTCAAAAACAGCTTGTGTGGTTGCACTCACGTACGAAGTTGCCGGTAGTCATGTTGCCGATAAAACAAAGATAGTGCTTACCGGAAACCCCGTGCGTTCCTCGTTTTTAACCTCAACGCGCCAAGACGGTCGTAGCATGTTGGGTATTCCCGAAGATGTATCTATGTTGTTGGTGTTTGGCGGAAGTTTAGGCGCTCGTCACCTTAATGCGGCTATTGCTGCCATGAAGCAAGATTTGCTTGCTGTTGATAATTTATTTATCGTACATATTACTGGCCCTAAAGAGCTTGACACCGTTCAAGCTGCACTTGCGCTAACCGAGGAGGAAAAGGCGCGTTATTTGGTTATGGGGTATCAAAATCGCATGGGCGAGACTATGGCAGCATGCGATATGGTTATCTCGCGCGCAGGGGCAACGTCTTTGGCAGAAATTTCGGCGCTTGGCATACCGGCAATTTTGGTACCGTTTCCGTTTGCAACGGCCGATCATCAAACAACAAATGCACGCTCATATGTTCAAGCAGGTGCAGCGCAGATGATGCCTGATAACAAGGTTGAATCACCCGAATTTAAAGAGATGGTGCTTTCGTTTGTGCAAGATACGCACGCGCGCGCAGCAATGAGCAAAGCCGCTCAAAGTTTTGAGACGCAAGATGCGGCAGCCAAATTGGCAGATGTTGTGTTAAATGCTGCATGCAAGCGCGTAAATGTCTAGAATGTGATGCGGTTTAGGAGGGTTTGCTGTGGTTCAAGATCAGATAAAAAAGATACATTTTATTGGTATTGGTGGCGTTGGAATGAGCGGTATTGCTCGTGTTGCCTCCGAACAAGGAATAGAAGTTTCTGGGTCTGATCTTAAGGAGAGCCGCTATACTAAGCAACTTCGCGCTGCCGGAATAAAAATTTTTATTGGTCAAGCAGCGAATAATATCTTAGAAGTTAAACCCGATATCGTCGTGGTATCAACTGCCATTTTGGATAATAACCCCGAACTCATTTGCGCCAAAGAAGGCAATATTCCTATTTGGCATCGGGCAAAAATGCTTGCTGCGCTTGGCGTGGGTAAAAAAACACTCGCTGTGGCAGGTACGCACGGCAAAACAACCACGTCTTCCATGCTCGCTTCAACGCTTGATGCAATGGGCTACGATCCAACCTTTTTAATTGGTGGGATTGTTCGTGCCTACAACTCAAACGCGCATTGTGGCGCGGGCGAATACTATGTGGTAGAGGCCGATGAAAGCGACAAGTCATTTACCTATCTTGATCCCGTATCGGTTTTGATTACCAATATTGAGGCTGATCATCTTGATCATTATGAAAATCTGGCAGAAATTTATTCGCTGTTTTCAGATTTTATGTCATCGGTACCCAATGATGGTTGCTGTGTTGTTTGTGGCGAAGACGAAGCTTTGGTAAATGTTGCTCGTCAAACAAAAAAGCAGGTTTATACCTATGGCGCTCATGAGGGCTGCGATGCAACGGTGTCAAACTATGAAACGCAGGGCATTTCTACTACCTTTACCGTTACCTTGCCCGATGGCCAATCGTGCGAATGCTCAATAAAGCAAAATCCTGGTTTTCATAATGCCCTTAATGCGGCAGGAGTACTAACGCTGCTTTGGTCGCAAGGCTTTGATGTTGCGCTTGCGGCACAAAAGCTGGGGGAATTTTCTGGAGTTCGGAGAAGATTTGATTTAGTAGGAGAGGCACATGGCATTACCGTGGTGGACGATTATGCGCATCATCCAACCGAAATAGCAGCAACCATCAAAGCTGCTAAAGCGCTTGATTTTAACCATATCCATGTGATTTTTCAGCCCCATCGCTATTCACGCGTAAAGCTTTTTACCGAAGTGCTCAAAGATGAATTTTCGGCTGCCTTTAACGATGCCGATCGCGTCACCTTTATGGATGTATATCCTGCGGGCGAGATGCCCGTTCCTGGTGTTTCGGGCGCAACGTTTCTTCAAACAGTACTCGATAACCCCCATCATCCTGCTCAAACAGAGTATGTCGCGCGACGTATGGAAGTGGTGGAGCGTGTGGTGAGCCAGCTTGAAAATAACGATCTTGTTATTACGATGGGTGCAGGGGATGTTACGGCAATAGGTCCTGAGTTGTTGGCTTATTTGCATGAGCAGAATGGAAGCAAATAATGGCAGCCCGTCATGCCTCAGAGCTCGAGATGCTTCAGTTTGATGAAGCTTTTGAAGGCGATGTGCGCCTTGATGAACCCATGGCGCGCCATACTACCTATAGAATAGGAGGCCCTGCGCGGGCCTTTGCCGAGGTTCGCTCGGTTGCTGCGCTGAGAACAATTCTTGAAGTTTGCAAAGCCGAAGGGCTTTCATGGTGCGTGGTGGGCAAAGGGTCAAATTTGTTAGTTTCCGATGCCGGGTATGATGGGGTAGTGCTGGCGCTTTCGGGTGACTTTAGAAAATGGCGCTTTGATGAGGATTCTTGTCGCGTTACCGTTGGCGCGGGTACGATGCTGTCCCGTCTTGTGCAAGAGGTGTTCCATCGTGGTTATTCCGGTATGGAATTTGCGGTAGGCACGCCGGGGACGGTTGGCGGTGCCCTTTGCATGAATGCCGGGACAAAAGATGATTGGATTGCTTCTCGTGTTGTTTCGGTAACTATCTTGCGTGCTTGTGATGGTTTGGTGCGTCTTCCGGCACGTGATATAACATGGGGGTATCGTTCTTCTTCATTTAGCCCAGAAGAAATAATCGTTGAGGCGGAGTTGCAGCTTAAACCCTCTTTGTCGGGCGCGGTTCACGAAAAGATGAACACGCTCCTCTCAAGGCGCAAAGAGAGCCAACCGCTCAATTATCCTTCATGTGGAAGCGTTTTCAGAAACCCTGAAGGGCATTCGGCTGGAGCATTGATAGAGAGCACAGGGCTAAAAGGCGCTATTTTGGGTGGTGCGCAAATTTCTGATAAGCACGCCAATTTTATTGTGAACAAAGACAAAGCAACCGCACAAGATGTTAAAGGTCTTATTGCGCTTGCTCAAGATAAGGTAAAGGAATGCTATGGGGTCGAACTCCAGACAGAGGTCCGTTTCCTCGGGTTCTAGAAAACGAACTTCACGAAACAGGAATGCTTCGGTGAGACCTTCGTCGGTAAAAGGGCGTCCGAGCCAAAGTCGCTCGGTGCGTATGCCGCAAGGTTCGGCCTATTCACGCGCACGTTCTGCCTCTAATGCGAGAAGTCATAGCACAAACCGCGTGGCCCATGATGCTTATCGAAAGTCGGGCGCAACGCGCGAGTACAACGCCCCTATGCGCTCAGTAAGCGTTTCGCAGGTTAGAAGCGCTTCTCGCAAGCCAGCTCAAAAAGCACCAAGCCGCATAAAGGGCGTAATGATTGCCTTGTGCATTGTGGCGGCATTGGTGGGAATTGGCGGTGTTGTTGTATATAACCTTGACCTTTTCCCGGTAGAAAAAGTTACGGTTTCAGGTGTGGAGCATATTACTGCAGAAGAAATGACCGATTTAGCCGCTGTACCGCAAGATACCACACTCATTCGCGTTGATACTGCAGCCATAGAATCAAGGCTTGAGTCAAACCCCTGGGTTAAAGATGCGGTGGTCGAGCGCGTGTTTCCTGATACTATCAATCTTAAAATTACTGAGCGCAAAATAACGGCGGTGGTAGAGGTATTGATTGACGATTCAAAAACTGCCCAAACATGGGCCTTGGCTTCTGATGGCATGTGGCTTATGAAAATCCCTGATAAATCGAGCGAAGAGGGTAAACAGCTTGCAAGCCAAGTTTATGAAGACGTTGATAACGCGCTTAAGATTTCGCAGGTTCCTTATGGCTCTACTCCCGAAGCGGGTACCATATGTAAAAATGCTAATATTTCCAATGCACTTTCAATTATCGATGGTATGACAACCGATTTATCAAGTCGGGTTAAACAGGTAAGTGCTTCAAGTAGCGAATCTACAACCTTGATTTTGGACAACGGTATTGAAATTGCTTTTGGTGATTCTTCTAATATCCGCGATAAAGAACGGGTATGCTTGCAGTTGATGGAAGAATACCCTAATCAAATTTCATATATCAACGTAAGAGTGGTTAACAAGCCCGTTTGGCGCTCGGTGTAGCAAGCGTTGGTAAATTTCCAAAAATCCCCTCTAAAATTTTTTGCAAAAAAATTTAAAAAAAGCTATTATGTCGAAGTTGACAAAGAT
>CAVJWZ010000025.1:0-21634 GCA_963653545.1 uncultured Eubacteriales bacterium
TCACCAATCTTTTCACCCTTTTCGTTATACCAGGTGTAGTGAGGAATTGCTCCATCAGGTAGGTTATCTGCCTTAGCAGTTAGAGTAGCGTTGCCATTGTTGGTAATAGTGACATCTCCTGAAAGAGCAGCTTGAGCATCATATGAATAGGTATAGGTAATCGTCCCTACTTTAACTTCGGTAGCACCATCAAAGCTACTAGGGACCTTAGAAGTTGCACTCCAGGTAACACTTAAGGACTCTCCAGGTTGGACGGTTTTACCTTTTACATCACTGGTCCAGTCTTTGACAAAGTCATAGTCAGAGGTGATTGAAACCTCATCAATGGTTACCACATAGTCAGTATCGTTTTTGATGGTAGTGTTAGGAATAGTGATTGTGCCGTCTTTATCAAAGGTGGCTACAAGCTTAGCTTCTGCACTTGCACTGTTAGTATCAGTATCTTCTGCAAAAGCAGAAGAAACAAAGCAAATACTACCAACAATAACTGAAACAATTAAAGTAAAAACTAACGCTATAAATGAGGTTTGTTTTTTTACGTGGGTATTCATTAGAGGTTTACACCTCCAATGCTGCTTTCACTAGCGTGCTTTCCCTCAAGGCTTACTATAAAAAGGAAAAGGACTTTAGAAAAGTGCCCCCCCCCCACGGCATGTTTTTGCATATGGCATCTTTTCTCCTTTTTACCTTGACGTTTGATATGTGGCTTCAAGTCATAACTTTTATCAAAATATAGCGGGATTTATGGGCACACCAAACCACACGAACCCCATTTCGATTTGTCAATAGTAACAAATCTTACTGGTCAAGGGAATGTTTTTTGTTGTCCTAAACTCTATCTGGTTGGTTGCTTTGCAATGCAGATAGGGTAATCGAGAAGCACTCAGCATTATCCGTCTCTTTCTTTTTTTTCCTTTTTGTCAAACCAAAAATCGCTCCCCTGCCCGTTTGAGCAAGGGAGCGATGCTGGTAGTTTAGGTTTGACATAAAAGCCTTTTTAATATCGCTACTAAAATTACTAGACGCGTTTGTTGGCGTTATTTGCCATCCCCGATGGAGGCGTTCCGCGCTGGGGTTCGCCTGCTTGACCAGCTTGCAAGCCAGCCCCATCAGGGCTCATTCCTCCCATGCCGCCCGTTGGAGTTGTTGAAGCGGTTATCGATGTTGCGCTACCGCCCGAGATAGTGCCACTTGTTGTGTATCCATCGGAATTAGCACCTGAAGCACTTCCTCCAATTACCAAAGAGTATTCAGAGCCTTCACTTAAACCTGCAGAGCTTACCAAAACGGTTGCATACGATTTAGCAGGGGCAAAGGAAGCTATTACCTCGCCATCGCTTTTGCAAAGAGAAACCAGCTCTTCTGCCTCGCCCGACACATTGGTAAATGCAAAGGGTTGTGTTCCGCTTGTGAAGTTTTGAGCCATACCAGAAGAGCCGACCATTATCACCGTTCCGCCAGAAATGGTTGCGCTGTTGTCATAGTCAAACGCACCGTCGCCATCACTGGTAGGGCCCGAAACCAACAACACGCCACCGGTTATCTCAACGCTTCCGTTGCTATCAACGCCGTCGCCCGAAGCATCCAACACGGTATATCCACCGTTAATCTGGATAAGACAGCTGGCATTGTTGCCTTGCCCTGGCGCCTCGTTCATGGTGTTTCTTGCTTCTGGCTGAGGGCTATCTTTGCTCATGGTACCCGCGGATCCTGCCATATCCATTTGTGCAGACGAATTACGCGCTGCTGCATTAAGAGCATCATCACGAGCCGTGATATGGGTAGTTGCCCCATTGATATAAATCTGCTCGGCCTCATAGCCCTCATAGCATGTTGAAATATCAATCGTGCCATCGTTGACAAACAAAACCGACTCGGCATGAACCGCATCATCACCTGCAGAAATTGCAAATGTCCCGCCATCAATTGAAACAAAGCCCTTGGTTCCATCTTCATCGTTATTTGATTTGATAGCATCTTCGCCCGACTCCAAGGTAAACGTACCCGATAAAATCTTTATGCAATCGCGACCTCGCAAGGCATCTTCATTGGCTTTTACCCTGATAGAGCCCCCTGTTATTACTAAATCGTCCTTGCTACAAATACCGTGGCGATAGTTTCCCTGAACTTCAAGCGAGCCGCCTCCGTTAATGGTAAGGTCGTCCTTGCTAAAAAGCGTTGCATAGGGCTCATCAGAATTTTCTTCTAATGCATACGAAGTGCCATCAGATAAAACATTGGAAGTGTTATCGGCAAGCGTGATAAATGTTTTGTCGGCGTTTTTAATATAGATTGCCGGACCATCTTCATTGTGAATAGTAACTCCCGCCAAAACGAGCTGAATTTTATCTTCATTAGAAGCGCTAACGATTACTTGCCCATCGCTCAAACTGCCTGTTATGACATATGTTCCCGCCTCAGAAATTGTTACTTCTGAGCCTTCGCTCGTAACCCCGCTGCCCGAAGTTGTAACCCCTGAATCACTCAAAGCAATATGGGTTGCTGTTGAATCGTTGTAGCTTGAATCTTTATCTCGATTGGTATATTCAAGGTCCATCTCATCAATATTAATTTCAGAAGAAGCCTCATTTGCGTTTGAAGAGCCTGAAGTACCTGATTCCGCCTGCGCAGAACACCCTATCAATGCCGTAAACGCAGCACAGAACAGCATCAGTGAACAAACTATTCCCAACCTCATTTTTAAAACGCGGCGCTTTTGAGAAGGCTTTTGGTGATGTTTTGGACTACGTTTTTGATGCTTAGCTTTCATTTATAAAACCCCCTGACTCATTGCCGCACGCCCCAAACTAATTTTCAAATTTCCGTTTTTGCAGCGCAGCTCGTCAATCATGCGTTTTTCTGTCCCAGACTGCTTCATACGAATGAGATATTCCACCGTAAATAAGCTTCCCATGTTGGTTGTTTGAACTTGGGTTAACTCATATTCATTGGTGTAAGCGTCAAGAATTTCATCAAACATGCCCTCATAGTTAAGATCTTCAGGGATGGTGAGCTTCAAACACTTTTTGGGCTGGCGCGGTTTTCCAAAGGGAGAAAGCACATACACTACATTCACCAAACCAACGATGATGGTAAAAATAATGGCCAGCGCAATAAAGCCCATACCCGTTGCCAGGCCTATTGCCATGGCAAAAAATACGCTTCCGATATCTTTGGCGCTTCCAGGAATACTCCTAAAACGAACCAGATTAAACACGCCCATAACGGCAATGCCTGCTCCAATATTGCCATTGACCAGCATAATTACCAGCTGAACAATAAGCGGCAACAGCGCAAGCGTTACCACAAAGTTTTTTGAATAGGTATGCCGAAACATATAAATCCCGGCAACCGCAGCGCCCAACACAATGGAAGCTAAACAACAATACAAAAAGCTTATCGAAGAAACCCCTGCAACGGCCGATTCGCTCGCACCGTACACCGAAGTCATTACCGCATCAAGCACAACAGCTCCTTTCAATCATGTTCATTCTTGCTTTATAGGCTGTGCCATACTTTGAAAATGAAGAAGGGTAGATAGCCAGATCGCCTAAAGCATGCGCAAGCCAAAGTGGGTATGCGGAAGGAACTTTAACCTCCATGATGCGCTCGCCTTGCTCTAAAAGCGCATTGGGCCAAGCATGTTTAGCCGCCCTTGCATCACGCCAGGCAACTGAAGAGTCAAACGTAATTCTTACCTCTTCCGAATTGGCTGTTGGTACAAGAGAAGCTTCTGATAGCGTTGCCAGCACCGGCATCACCGATGCCGCACAATCCGCCCGATGTGCTGCCTGCGCCATCCGTGAAGTCTGCGCCGCCTGCTCCACCTGCGCCGCCCGTGCAGCCTGCTCCGCCTGCCCTCCTTGCTCGCAGGTTTTTTCTGCCTCATCTTGCTCAACACAAGAAGTAAATGCCAAGCGCGAACACGAAATAGCCATCGAAGGATACAAGGCCCCATGACGAGCAATAAAGGCTTCAATTTCACGAAGCACCTGCAAACGATGCGCATCTTCCTGCGCAATATCTTGAATAAGAGCTTTGGGCGCTCTCCCTAAAAGCGATGTTTGCTCCAAAAATGTTTGCGCCTGACCATACGTGCAAGCAACACGGCGTTTATACACAATTCCCTTAAATTTTGTTTTGATTTCGATAAACGCCTCGTCCGTGACGCGCGGTGTCGTAGTGCCATACACTCTCACACGCAACTTTTCTTTATACAGAGGTTTATCTAATGAGCGCTCGATAAGTGCCCAATCTTCTGTATCGTAGTACACGCTTGTTATGATGGTTTTCCCAAAATCATCCAAACGCATCACGCCATCAAAGCTATCAAGCAACGCCCTATATTGTTTATCGGTAAGAAGATATTTGACCTCTTTGCGCTTAAAAACATCTAAGCCTTTTGCCATTGTTGTTCACTCCTTTCATTGAACAACAACGACTCTACGAGGTTGCCCTTAAAACAAACTGAAAAGCCTTCTTTGTTTTAAGGTTATTTAAAGGTTACGCTGAAAAGCGGGCGTTACAGCAATCGCGATGGCAAAACTTCAACCAACGCCATTAGCTGCGTGAAAGAGCAGGAAGAACAACAATAAAGGTTGTACCTGCCGCCTCACTGCTTTGAGCTATAATAGAGCCGCCCATTGCCTCCACAATATCTTTTGCAATAGCCAAGCCAAGGCCAAATCCGCCCGTGCGCACCCGTGCCTTATCAGCCCGATAAAATCTGTCGAACAAGTGCGGCAAATCAGCTTCATCAATAGGATTTCCCTGATTATTGACTAACAGCTGAACCTTTTTTTCGCTTACGAAAAGCGTTACAGTAATCGCACTTTTTTCAGGCGCGTATTTGCAGGCATTGTCAAGCAAAATCGATACAAGACGCTCTAACTGGTCTTGATATCCACAGACCATAACTTCTTCAGCAACATCTTGCTTAATATCAATATTCTTCTCAAAAGCAACCGACTCAAATTGAAGAAGTTGCCCCTCAACCACGTAGGAAAAATCTATCGCTTTTGCATTGGATGTAAGAGCACCGCCTGAGCTTTTCCCTAGTACGTTTTGACCGGAGGTATGAGCATTGGCGCGTTGGGCATCCGAGCGAGCCAAAAGCAGCATGTCATTCACCAGTTTTTGCATTCGATATGCCTCAAGCTGAGTGCTCTCTACCCATTGGCTTTGTTCGGTTATCTTTGATTCAGGGTGCGAAAGAAGAATCGAAGTATTGGCCAAAATCACGGTAAGCGGAGTTTTGAGTTCATGCGAAGCGTCTGCCACAAATTGTTGTTGCTGGCTCCAAGCTTGCTCAACAGGCCTAAGCGCCCAACGCGAGAAAAACAGGCTGATTACAAAAAAGATAAGCAGTGTAACAACACCAACTCCCGCCAAAGAAAACGCTAAAAACTGCCATCCATCAGCTGCGCTACCATCAGCAAAGGCCAAATAAGTCACACCGTTTCGCTCAAGCTTTTGGTAAAACAAACCCGCATCATCCAGTTTTCCGTGCCCGTCAGCAGCAGAAACAAGCTCTTCGGTCGCCTGAGCTAACACTTCTTCAGCAATAGAGGCCGTTGTGGAATTAGTTTCCACCACAGGAACAGTTGAGCCATCTCTTATCGAATAAACCGCAACGGGAATAAGAGGGTCTTTTCCTTCACGCACGCCGCCAATTTCAGGAGGAGCTGGATTACTTGCGCCCACGACGCCAGTGCCCTCAACACCAGCGCCCTTGCCGCCCGTAACCTCAGATGCGGTATCACTCTCGGCAGCTGGAGCACTCAAAGCCCCAATGCGCTCACCATCAACAGCTCCTTCAATGGCCTCCTCGTTGGCGCCTTCCTCAAACCCTTTTTGATTAGCACCTTGTGGTTTGGAATCTTGAACAAATGAAAGGGCGGTATCAAGCGCAGAATATACCGCGTTGATATTTTGCTGATAATTGAGAATACATATGACGGAAAAAACCACAGCAAGCACCAACGCCACTGCCGTCATGGTAAGAGCAACAAATTTAATACGAAGCCCTCGAAGCATTATTACTTCCCTTTGTAATCTTCGTCAGAGTTTTTAACAAGCCGATACCCCGCCTTACGTATAGTTTCTATCTTTGCCGCAGAACCAATAAACTTTATCTTTTTACGAACAAAAGAAATATACGCTTCAACGTTATTATCTTCAGCGCTTGACTCAACGCCCCACACTTTGTTGATAAGGGTATCTTTTGAAACAACCTGACCAGCGTTGCTCATCAACACATTCGCTAAACAAAATTCCTTATAACTTAAGTGGATGCTTTTTTCGCCACAAATCAAATCGTAGCTTTCAAGGTTTAAGCGCAGATCCCCTGCGCAAAGCTCTTCAAAAACCACCTCACCTTGACGGCGCGTAAGCATGCGAAGATGAGCCAATAGCTCAGCGGGACTAAAGGGCTTAGTCATGTAATCGTCGGCACCACTATCGTAGCCAGTGATTTTATCAGGAATGGCATCACGCGCAGTTAGCAATAATACCGGTGTTGAAACATGAGATCGACGCAATTCAGCCACTACCTCAAAGCCATTTTTCTTTGGCATCATAACGTCTAGAATTATCACATCATACAGGCCACTCTGGGCATAATTCAGGGCGTCGTCCCCGTTAAAAACGAGGTCTACGTCATAATGATTTTCTTCAAGAATCTTCTTTAAAGCACGCGCAAGAGGCTCATCGTCTTCAGCGATCAGAATGTACACAATGCCCTCCTGCTTGTTAGTTGTTTGCCTTGTTTTCATTGTAGCATCGTGCCTGAAAGCAACCTGAAAGAGTACTGCAAAATAGGGCTGCTTATAGGACAAAAAAACGGAAGCCCGATTGCTCGAGCTTCCGAACGATGCATTCAATTATTATGAAGCTTACCCGTTAGCCAACGCTAACGTTGCACGCACCACCTTAGAGGTTGTTGGTGATAACGTACTTCTCTGGATGAGCCTTAACCTCTTCGCGGTTCTTAGGATTCATCTTCTGCATGCCCCAATAAGCATCCTTGGTGTTAGCAGCAAGTACCTGGTTGCGGTTTTCCATCTTAACCTGATCTGCAAGTGAAAGACCGTCAAGAGAGCTCTGAAGAGCTTCTTTGGTAAGACGAAGACCAAATGGAGAAGTTTCGCGGCAAATCTCTTCTGCCAACTTAACTGCCTCTTCAACAACTTCCTCGTCAGGAACAACCTTAACAGCATAGCCCCAATCAGCAAGCTGCTCTGCCTTGAAGCGGCGTGGGTTCATGAGGATTTCGCAAGCACGTGCGTAGCCAACGATCTTTGGCAAGTAGAAAGAACCAGACATATCGGTACCGGTATAACCAATGGAGAGGTAACCAGCATTCATCTTGAAAGATTCGCCCAAAATACGCATATCGCAAGCAGTAGCGATAGAAAGACCGCCACCAACAGCAAAGCCCTTGAGAGCACCGATGATTGGCTGTTCGCACTTAGCCATGTTGAGTACCTGGTCAGAGCAAATGCGCTGCATTACATAGAAGTCACGCTGAATGCGGCCCATATCCTCAGGTGGCTCAAGGAACAAGTCGTTCAAGTTAAATCCTGCGCAGAATGATTTGCCCTCGCCGGTAAGAACGATAACGCGACAATCTTTGTCGTAGCGAACCAAGTTCAAAAAGTCATTGTACTCAGTCATCTGCTTGTAAGACATGGCGTTAAGGTTGCCTGGATCGTTAAAAGAGCAGATGTAAACAGGACCGCGCTGTTCAATCTTGAGCATTTCATACTTGTCGTAAGTAAATTCTGGCAAATGATATGCCTCTTGGTAGACGCTCATACGTATACCCCTTCCATTTCTGAAACTAATAGTTTGAATGCCTATTCATCGTAGTTTTCTATGCTTTCATTGTCAAGAAATAATCGCAAAGCGCGTAGTATTTATTTTGCTCAGTATTTGCATCATATGAGCAAACGCACTACGCACCAACAGGAGGAATGCACCATGGCAGACTTTAGCCCAACCCGTACCCATGCCACCTGGAAGCCTCGTGTCACCGCTGCGCACATCCCCTTCTTTCGCTGCGAAACCTGTGGGCATATTTTTGCAGCTCTTGATCATGGCGGAGAAATAACTATGCGCAATGACGGGGAGCGCTCTCTCATCAATGAGCCCCCTTATTCAAATGCAGAATTTCATCCTGAATGCTGCGGTGTGCCCATGGAGCTTCTTATTCCCATCCCTCATGAAGAGGTGGAAGATAAAATCAAGCTTGATTATCAAATTGTTGGCGGCATGAACAGCAACGGTCTTAACGTAACCTGGTCGGTAAAAGACCCTGCTTGTAAGCCTCGATGGTTTTCGCTCAAAACGTTTACCGGCATTATGACCAAATACGTTATGCCAAAAAAATGGCCGCCTATTGTATTTGGCTTAGCCGATGAAGATGCCTTTGCCTACTGTGACAAAAACCCTTGCGTCGAGTGTACCTTCAGATGCAAGCGTGGCATGGAAGTGTACGCCTACGTTGAAAATCTTGGACTAGTGATTATGCCGCTTGACCGCATGGTACCCCCTGGAAGCGGAAATACCACCTTCGACGAAATTAAAATCCCTGGCCTTAAGTAGACTTGGACTGCCTTGGGCCTTAAAGAGCCTTGAACTAATACGCCGTCACTGAGCAAAACGTTGCGCGCGCTCTGCCTACGGGGCGTGAGCGTGGTTAGATGTGCTTTGCCTGTGAGGTGTGGGTATGTGCTTTACCTGCGAGGTATGGCCGTTTTTAAGCTGCTAGTAAGGCTCATCAAGCGAGGCATGCGCTTTTACATCGCAAGAAAAATCAAAAAACTTCTTTTGTTTAAACCGATCGAGAGCCACCAGCGCAATCATGGCTGCATTATCGGTGCAGGCAGCAAGCGGCGGCATGGTTAAGCGAACCCCCAGCTCGTTGCACATAGCTTCATAAGCAGAACGCAATGCAGGATTTGCCGCAACACCACCACCCAAACAAAATTCTTTCGCACCCGTTTGCTCGAGGGCGCGTTTTGCTTTTGCAACCTGCACCTCTACCACCGCAGCCTGAAAGCTTGCGGCAACATCGGCGTAATTAGGTGTTCGACCAGAAGCTTTTTCCTTTTCGAGATAAGTCATAACTGAAGTTTTAAGCCCTGAAAGAGAAAATTGAAAATCACCCGAACGCATAAGAGCGCGCGGAAAATGGACAGCCTGAGCGTTGCCCTGTTGTGCTAACTTTGAGATGAGCGGGCCGCCTGGATATCCAAGCCCCATTGCCTTTGCCACCTTGTCAAATGCCTCGCCAACGGCATCGTCAAGCGTGGTGCCTAGGGTTTGATAACAACCCCAATCTTTAACATAAACCAGCATGGTGTGCCCGCCTGAAACAAGAGAGACCACCATCGGGGGCTTGATATTGCGCTCTGCAAGCTTATTGGCATAAATATGCCCTTCGAGATGGTTAACCCCAATAAGAGGAGCATCTATCGCCCAAGCGAGCCCTTTCGCAAAGGCCATACCAACTACCAGCGCCCCCACTAAACCAGGAGCATAGGTAACTGCCACCGCTGATATATCACCAAACAATACAGCACGACCCCTGTTTATGCTGGCCTGTACCAAGCATTCTTCTACCACGCCCCCAATAGCCTCAATGTGCTTGCGGCTGGCAATTTCGGGCACAACACCCCCAAAGCGAGCATGAAAATCAATCTGGGAAGCAACCACATCGGAGACAATGACGCCGTTGCCATCAATAAGCGCTACCGCCGTTTCGTCACAGGAAGACTCAATGGCCACAATAAGCTCATCGGAACATGCGGCGGCATTACAGGCGCCATGGGTGACATGGAGGTCATAGGCGTCATGGGCATCGTAGGCATCACCTGCATCATACGCATCACGGGTATCGCAAACATCACACGCAACCCCTGAAGCCGTATTGATGCGCAAATCCATTCCCGCAACATCATGGGTTGATATTGGAAGAGGGCCAGTAAAAATAAACGCGTCTTCTTTATCGGAGTAATAATGAGGGCGCCTGCCAACATTACTAAGCCCAAGCTGCTCATAAAATGCCTGCGCTCCCGTGTTGGAGGCGCGCACCTCAAGCGTCATCTCGCAAGCTCCAAGGTCGCGCGCATCGGAAGCTATACGCATGATAAGTTCACGTGCAATGCCTTGGCGGCGATACTTTGGGCTTGAAGCAACTTTCAAAATGTGCACCTGCCCGTCTACAATCCAACCACCCGCATATCCAATCAAAGCATCTTCTTTAAGGTCAACGGTTCGCTGTTGAGCGTTGCGCACCTCGTATGCCGCCCACCATGTTCTATCAGAACGGGGCAATTCATCGAGAATTTGAGAAGCGTTCCATGCATCGCTTCCCATTACTTCTTGTTCAAGCGCTGCAACGCTGCCTGCCCAAACACCTTCAAGCGGCTGATAAAAAATAGCCGAAACAGCGCTCTGCGGGGCTTTTCCTTGCACTCCCGTAGATAAATTTTTTTGCTCGTTTGAAAACTCTTCTTGATTAGTTTGCTGAGCAAAACGAAGGCGTTCGTGCTCTTCGGCATCTGAAAGCCGCGTATAAACGGGAAGCAAGGCACAGGGGTTTCCGAGTTGCTTGTCGTGCGGGTCGAACAGCCCTTTTTGCCAAGCGTCTTGCGCTGCGCGAAGCAGCCCGCGCGCCTGAGGATACCAATATGAGGCATGGGTAAGCGTACCCAAACCCTCGCATAACTCCGCATATTTTTTGAGAGCATCGCCGGTGATAAGGCAATTTGTACTCGAGGTGCCCAGCCACTCGCCAAGAGCTTCTGCCTTAATAACCGCATCGGCATTAAGACGCTCAATACCATCGTTAGCAAGCTCATAGCGCACCGGATAGACCTCTTTGCGCATAGCATCGCCCACCACCAGCAGCGAACCCCGCACGCCATCAAGCCATAACTGCCAAGCCTGGGCATCAAGGCTTGATACGCCAAACAGCGGTACCCCCAAACCAAGTGCTATGCCCTTTGCTGTAGCGAGGCAAATACGCACGCCGGTAAACGAACCTGGCCCGCGCCCACATACCACACAAGCAATTTGGCTGCGCGCGATGCCAAAACTCTCTAAAAGCGCTTTTATTTCTGGGATTAATTTTTCGTTTGATGCCCTAAAGGCTCCAAGCTCTCGAGAAGCAAGCGGCTCTATCTGCTTGTTTGCATAATTGAGCTTGCCAAGACCAATTGAAATCATTTCATTGGCGGTATCAAAAACGAGCACTAAAGGGTCATGAGTATGTCTGGGAGTCTTTGATGCAGCTGACGGCTCCAACGCCTTTGAAACTACCGATTTTCCTGATGATTCCAGCTCATCCGATGCCTTCGATTCATCTAATTCGCCCAACGCTTCCGATGCTTCCGATACCTTTGATTCCTCTGACACCGCCAGCGTACCAACCTCACAAGGCAGTTCGCCATCGCGCTCCTCGCACCTCTCATGCTCCTCATGCTTCTCATGCTTTTGTACGTTCTCACACCATGCATCCAACAGACAACTTGCCGGCTCACCAAACGCACGCGCTTTGATGATGCGCACGTTGTCCTTCGTTGCGTCAATAAATACCTCAAGACGATGTTCGGGGAGCTGCTGAGGAAATTTTGAAGCCCACTCAATGCACGAAACGCCTGGTGATTCCATGTATTCTGCAAAAGCGATATCTTCAAGCTCTTGCGGCTTTTCTAACCGATACAAATCAAAATGATAAAGTGGGAACCTTCCCTCATCGTACACAACAAGAATATTAAACGTAGGGCTCGTAACAGCACGCTCAATGCCAAGACCCGCTGCCAACCCTTGCGTAAACTGTGTTTTACCAGCCCCCAAACTGCCATCTAAGGTAATGGTTTCACGCCCCTCAAGCAATGCTGCAAGCAGGTAAGCACAGCGCTTGGTTTCTTTGGCAGACGTCGTTGTTGCAACTACTTTATATTCAGTTGGAAAAGAAGTATCGTTCACCTTACTGGCCGCCTTATACCTATAATTCCTTGGTGCCCTATACAAACCCTTGAGTTTACGCGTGGTTGAGTTCTCGCTCGGCCGCAATAAGCACATGCTCCATCGTGGTAGACGTAGTAACCGAACCTATGCCCCCCGGAACAGGAGTGATGGCAGCAACAATAGGCTCAACCTCATCGTAGTTAACATCGCCACACAACACACCGTTGGTGTCAAAGTTAATTCCCACGTCAAGCACCACTTGCCCTGGCTTAAAGCAGGTTGCCCCATATGCTCGAGCGCGGCCAGTAGCGCAAATAACAATATCGGCCGAGCGCATAATGTCAGCCAAATTATCAGTGCGCGAATGACAAATGGTTACACTCGCATTGCGTTTGAGCAAGAGCATAGCAACCGGTTTGCCAATTACTAAGCTTCTTCCCACTACTACCACGTGCTTCCCTTCAATAGGAAGATGATAATAGTCAAGCATTTTGGCGCATGCCACCGCTGTACAAGGAGCAAATCCTTCAGCAGAATCGGTAAAAACGGCGCCAAGAGAGGCAGTCGAAATGCCATCCACGTCTTTTTTTATCGTAAGCTCATCGCAAATGCGCTTTTCATCCATAAAATCGGGCAGCGGTCTAAAAAGCAAGCAGCCGTGAAGCGATGCATCTTGATTAATGCGCTGAATTTGAGAACGCAGTTCAAACTGAGTTACAAATTCATCCATCTCAAACACACGGGTAGCAATGCCAAGCGAGGTTGCACGTTTTGTTGCCGTACGCTCATAGCTTAGATCGTCCGGGCGTTTGCCAACACGCACAATAGCCAAGGTAGGCTCAATTCCACGTGCTTTGAGCTCACTCACGCGCGGCAGCATCTGTGTAGCCATTTCGTCGATAACCGGCTTTGATTGTAATATGAGCGCCATGTGGCTACCTGATTTCTTTTACGACATACTCATAGAGCGTAGTTGCCAGCGCTCCATACTTGTTAATTACCTCATCTGCCTGCGTGATATAGGCAGCCGCCTGTGCTGCATCCGCCATTAAAGCGGCATTGGTGTAAACATTGAGAGACGCACCCTCAAGAGCCGCCTTTGCAAAAAGCACCGCAATGCCGGCATCAGAAAGCGCAAGACGCGAGCCGTTATACACCAAGCATTCGCTTACCGCTACAACTTGCGCACATGCCTTCATAATTTCAAGGGGAACTTCCGTAGCACCAACGAGGGCCTTTTGTATTGCCCGAGCTTTAAGAGCAGCCTCTTCAGGGGTTGCTTTAGGAAGAGCATAGGCTTGCGAAAGCGGTTTGAAAGCCTGCGCATCGCTCTCAATAAGCTCTATAAGATGCGCACGCAACGCTTCAAGCTCTGCGAGCGCCTGTTGTACCTGCTGCTCAACGGCGGCATAAGCTTTTTTGCCAACGGTTAAATTGCCCACCATTGAACTTAACGCCGTTGCAAGTGCCCCACAATAAGCAGAAGCACCCCCACCTCCTGGTGTTGGTGCTTTACTTGCAAGCTCGTTAATAAAATCTTGGTTTATCCCCATTAGAACAATCCCGATATTTTTCCTGTTTCATCAACGTCTATACGAAATGCTGCAGGGCTTTTACCCAAACCAGGCATAGTCATAACATTGCCCGTGAGCGCCACAACAAACCCTGCTCCCGCCGAAACTTTAACCTCACGAACAGTAATGCGGAAGTTTTTAGGAGCGCCCAATTTAGCCCCATCGTCTGAAAAACTGTACTGTGTTTTTGCCATACAAACAGGCATGTTGCCAAATCCAAGCTGTTCGAGTTGCGCCAACTCTTTACGTGCCGATGCAGTAAAATCAACACCATCAGCATGATAGATGCGCACCGCAATAGCTTCAATTTTTTCAGCTAACGACAATTCATCGTCATAGGCAAAGGTAAGGTTGCTTGGCTTCTCGCACAAATGCATAACCTCTTTGGCAAGCTCTTCACCGCCCGCACCACCTTTTGCCCAAACCTGAGAAAGCGCAACGTTTACCCCAAGCTCTTCGCATTTGGTGCGCACCAAATCAAGTTCTGCCTGAGTGTCGGTAGGAAATTCATTGATAGCAACAACACAAGGCAAGTTGTAAACCTTGGTGATATTTTCAACATGCTGCAACAAATTAGGAAGGCCTTTTTCAAGCGCTTCTAAATTTTCTTCATTCAAATTGGCCTTAGCAACACCGCCGTGATTTTTGAGTGCGCGCACCGTAGCAACAACCACAACGGCATCAGGCTCAAGCCCCGAAAGACGACATTTAATATCGAGGAATTTTTCTGCCCCAAGATCGGCACCAAAGCCTGCCTCGGTTATACAATAATCGCCTAAGGCAAGCGCCATGCGGGTAGCCATGATTGAGTTACAACCATGAGCAATATTGGCAAATGGGCCACCATGTACAAACGCAGGAGTTCCTTCAAGCGTTTGCACGAGATTGGGCTTAAGGGCATCTTTCAATAGCGCTGCCATTGCGCCTTCCGCCTGCAAATCGTGAGCAGTAACCGGTTTATCGTCGCGGGTATAGCCCACCACAATGCGCCCTAAACGCTCCTTGAGATCGGTGATTGAAGTTGCCAAACAAAAAATTGCCATTACTTCAGAGGCAACCGTGATATCAAAACCATCTTCACGAGGAACCCCATGAGCTTTCCCGCCCAAACCGCACACAATATTGCGCAACTGACGGTCGTTCATATCAACAACGCGCTTCCAAGTAATGCGCCTAACATCAATACCAAGCTCGTTGCCATTGTGGATATGCGCATCAAGCAATGCTGCCAGCAAATTATTTGCTGCACCAATAGCATGAAAATCGCCCGTAAAATGCAGGTTGATGTCTTCCATAGGAATAACCTGGGCATATCCGCCACCAGCAGCACCGCCCTTGATACCAAATACCGGCCCCAATGAAGGCTCACGCAAGGCAATAACGGCTTTGTTTCCAAGGCGAGAAAGTGCATCGCCCAACCCAACGGTGGTAGTGGTTTTGCCCTCGCCTGCCGCTGTAGGATTGATGGCCGTTACCAAAATGAGCTTTCCTGGCTCGTGTTTTTGTTCGCGTAAAAGGTTGTAATCAACCTTGGCTTTATAATTTCCATAACACTCCAGATATGCCTCAGGCACGCCGGCAGATGCCGCAATGTCTGAAATGTGTTGGGGGGTTGCTGCTTGGGCAATTTCAATGTCTGACAACACGTCGGGCCCTCACTTTCTTTGTCGCAATACTCAATACGACGACTATTCTACTTCGTTAACTCCTCGTAAATAAGACGCAATCCCTGTAAGGTAAGTTCCAGGTTGATTTCGGTAATAGTTTTAGACATGGGAGCAATTCTGTGCGCTAAGCCACCGGTGGCAATAATTTTTGCCTCCACGCCCAACTGCTCATGGATCCCCTCAACCAACCCATCAACGCGGGCTGCTTCGCCCCGAACAACGCCCACCTTGATAGCATCGGTAGTGTTGCGACCAATAGCAACTCCTGGATCTTCGAGTTCAACCGCCTTGAGCAACGCCGCGCGAGAAAGCAGCGACTTCATGGAAGATTCAACGCCCGGAGCAATAATGCCGCCCGCAAAACAACCGCTGGCATCTACCACCTCAATATTGGTGGCAGTACCAAAATCAACAACAACAACAGGAGTGCCATATAACGCCTTTGCTGCAACTGCATCGGCTACGCGGTCGGCGCCTGTTTCTTTAAAATCTTCCCCGGTTATTCCAACAAGATGCCCGCAAAGGCTCGTTGATACCACGTAGGGCTCTATGCCAAACGAGCGCAAACATACCTTTTCCCAATCGTGCGTAAGCGCCGGAACAACCGATGCCAATACCGCACCATCAAACTTAACATCATCAAGATCTTCGGCCTTAAGCAATGCATGAAGTTTGATTCTGAGCTCATCGCTCGTGTAATCAACATTGGTGGCAAGGCGCCACATGTGGAGCAGCTCTTCGCCCTCATAAACGCCTAAAACGGTTTGCGTATTGCCAACATCAATCGCAAGTAACATATTTCTGACAATCCCTTCAGATTGAACGTTTTTTGCGAATATTATCATACTATGGAGCGTGAAGTGGCAATACGGTTTTGTTGCTGCATTTTATTGAACATAATCACGCTTCATGTTTAAAAGGAGCTCTTATGGATCACGCTTCCGCACGTATTCTTATCGTTGACGATGAACCTTCAATCACCGAATTTGTAAGTTACGCCCTAACTAAAGAAGGCTACACGGCAGACGTTGCCGCCGATGGTGAAACTGCCCTTTCTATGATTGAAGAGAAACACTATGATCTGTTCATTTTAGATATCATGCTTCCTGGCATTGATGGTTACGATTTGTGCCGTCGCATTCGCGCAAAGATGGACACCCCCATCTTATTTTTGAGCGCGCGCGATTCTGAGCTCAACAAGGTAGTTGGCTTAGAGCTTGGTGCCGATGATTATTTGGCTAAACCCTTTGGCGTAAGAGAGCTTATGGCGCGCACGCGTGCCTTGCTTCGCCGCAGCCAAGCAAGCGAATCAACTGCCGCTACCTCCGAAATAACCGCCGGTGGCATCACCTTGAATGAAGATGCTCACACCGCCAGCGGAAGCAACGGTCCCATCGATTTAACTCCTCGAGAATTTGAGCTGTTAAACTGCCTTATGCGCAATGCGGGCAAAGTTGTTTCACGCAAAGATTTACTCCGTGATGCTTGGGGCTGGGAATTTATTACGGAAACTAAAACGGTTGACACCCATATCAAACGCCTACGCGATAAAATTGAATCGGCTGGATACGATCCAGCACTGGTTGAAACCGTACGAGGATATGGATATCGCTTTAAAAAGTAAATGAGACTTTCAACGCAAGTAGCACTTCTTTCTTCGCTTGTTGCCGTGCTGGCAACAGCGGCTATGGCTCTTTGTGCCATCATCTTTTTTGATGCCTCTTATTTTGTGGCGCTGTTA
The DNA here is from genome assembly GCA_963653545.1 of uncultured Eubacteriales bacterium. GTDB lineage: Bacteria > Actinomycetota > Coriobacteriia > Coriobacteriales > Eggerthellaceae > Anaerotardibacter. The sequence continues at coordinate 16,959 of CAVJWZ010000025.1, forward strand.
CTTATTCCCATTGGCGGGCTTGCCTTTTTTTTGAGCCTTATTATCTCGGTGTTTGCAACACAGCCTTTGCGCGATTTGCTCGCACGAATCAAAACCTATCGCCAGGGTGATAACACGGTTGACTTTACGATGGAAAGCGGAATTTCTGAAATTTCCGAGATGGCCAAAAGCTATCAAGCTCTATCTGAGGTTGCCGAAAACCGCCTTAAAGAACTTGCGTTGGTAAAGCAAAACCAGGATGAATTTGTATCAAACGTGGCTCACGAATTTCGCACACCCCTCACCGCCATAAGCGGCAATGCCGAGCTCATGCTCGACCCCGACATGCCCCCTGCAACGCGCAAACGTTTTTGCGAAATTATTCTTACCGAATGCGAACGACTCAAAAGCCTTACCAATAATTTATTAGAACTACAACACATCAAGCGCGACGATAAATCCCAAATTCTTTCTCGCGTAAATATTAAAGATATTGCCGAAAGCGTTGTGGAATTTTTAGCGCCTATCGCGCAAGAAAAAGAGGTGCAGCTCCAGGTTGAAGGCGAAGCACCCGATATTTTAGGCAACACCGATAGGCTCAAGCAAGCCTTTATCAATCTCATCGATAACGCCATTCGCCATGTTGAAGTTGGCGGCAAAGTAGAGGTTGTTCTTTCGGGCGTGCGCGAAAAATCCATTGTCGCCATCGTTGATAACGGCTGCGGGTTTGGCGATGTTGATCCGTCGCTTTTGTTCAGACGCTTTTACCGCACCGACGCTTCACGAGCACGCAACACCGGCGGATCAGGCCTTGGGCTTGCCATCGTAAAAGAGATTGTAGAATCTCACGATGGAAGCATTACCGCCTACAATGCTCCTTCGGGCGGCGCGGTGTTTTTGATGGCCTTTCCTTCGGTGATGTAGCGCGCCAAAATGGAGCGCGCCACGCACTAAAACAAAATCGCAACCACCAACAAAGCAAGCGAAACCACAGCGGCAATGCCATCTATCGCAGAAAAGGGATATTCTTTGTATCCGCTCGCGCGCGTACGTAAGGTAAAGCCACGCACTTCTGCTGCAATAGCGGCTGAATTTGTTTTGCGCACCGAACTTACCAACAGTGGCACACACAAAGGAATCATCAAGCGAATTTTGCGCACAAACCCTCCATCAAATTCAACGCCTCGCGCGGTTTGAGCCTCCATAATGCCGCTCATATCGTTCATAAACACCGGAATAAAATGCACCGTTGAGGTAAAAACAAAGGCATACCGATACGGAATGTGGCAAATTTTTACCAGCGAGTTGGCCATGTCGTTAATCTTGGTTACATAAAACACCAAAAAGAGCGGCACGGCACAGGCAACCAACCTCACCACGATGCGAATAGCAGCAATAAGAGAGCCGGTACCAACGTATCCCCAAGGAATTTCAAAAAGAACCTCACCTGATGGCGTAGTAAACAGCGCAATCAGCGCCAAAATAATTGAAAAGCCTGCCACCGCTTTTGCAAGGCCAAGGGTTTGCTTTACCATCTTGCACATAACGGCCATTACAATATCGAGCACAATCACAACGCCCAGCACTATAAAGCTTTGCGTAAGAAAACAAGCGAACACCAACACCAACGCACAAAAAAGTTTTGCAACAGGGTTCATCTTGTGCAAAAAGCTGTTCCCAGGCACATATTCCAAAAACCCTTTCATTACTTACCCTCTTTCTGCGCCACCAGCGCCTCTATTGCATTGGTTAGTTCGGTAAGAGAATTTGCTTGCGCCACGGGTGTTGAAGCAAGTTGAGGATTGCGCTGTATAAGCACTTGCGAAATTGCAACAATTTGCGGCGGAATAAGATCGGCACGTTCAAGCACATCAGGCTTGCGAAGAATGTCAAAGGTAAGCCCATCGGCAACCATTTCGCCATAGGTCATCACAATGACGCGCTCGGCAAAATCCGCCACAATCTCCATATCATGACAAACCATAACGATGGTTTTTCCACTTTCATGCAAGCGCTTAATTGCCTGCATTACCTTGCAGCATTCGCGATAATCAAGGCCGGTGGTGGGCTCATCAAGAATAATGATCGAAGGAGCCGTAACAATAATTGAGGCAAGAGCCAAAAGCTGACGTGTGCCACGGTTGAGCAAATATGGCTCAGCTTGCGGGTCAAATCCAAATTCTTCAATTACGGCATCTACCCTTGCACGCGCTTCATCGGTAAGCGAACCTTGCGCTTTGAAGTTAAACTCCAATTCTTCCCGCACGGTAGCACAACATATTTGCCTATCAGGGTTTTGAAACAAAAAGCCCACCTTACGCGCAAGCTCACTCGTTTTTAGCTGAGTGGTAGCAACCCCATCAATGAGCACCGTGCCCGAATCGGGCTTAAGCAGCCCATTCATCAAGCGCATCGTGGTCGATTTACCCGCACCGTTAGAGCCCACAAAGGCAACAAAATCGCCATCATTAATAGCAAAATTAACCTTATGCAATACCGGGTTATCCTCGGTGTAAGAAACACAAACGTCTTTAAATTCAATCATGCGCATACACCTTCTAGCATCGATCTTCTAGCACCGATTCGCACGCTACAACAGCCTCGTCAACGTTGCGACAAGATGGGCCTACATAAAGCCCCAAAGCGCGAAGGTTATTCATTAAGCTGCTTGAACGAGGGCAATTAATGCCCTCGGCAAGCAATTCATCGGAATGTTCGAGCACTTCTGTAGGCGAGCCATCCAATAAAATCTCGCCCTTTTTAACGATGATAATGCGGTCGGCATAATCGCTTAACAGCGCAATTTTTTGCTCGACCACAATAACGGTAGTGCCGTGGTGTTGCGCATATGTTTTAAGCAAATCAAAAACGCTTTTTGAACTTGCTGGGTCAAGCTCGGCGGTTGGCTCATCAAGCACCAAAACCTTTGGCTTGAGCGCCAAAATAGCCGCAACGGCAACCTTTTGCTTTTGTCCGCCCGAAAGGCTTGCAATGCTGCGATCCTTCAAATCAAAAATGCCCATGGCGCACAGTGCTTCATCCATGGCGGGCTCAATTTGTTCGCGCGGAACACCAAAATTTTCAAGCCCATAGAGCATCTCATCTTCAACAACGCTCGAAATCATCTGGCTGTCAATATCTTGACAAACACTGCCCACAAGCCGCGAAATATCGGTAAGGCTTGTTTCGACGGTATCGCACCCATCAATAACTACCGAGCCATAAAAATCTCCTGGATAGCAATGCGGAATAATACCGTTGAGCGCATAGGTAAGGGTGCTTTTACCTGAACCAGCAGCACCGGTAATGCCAACAAACTGTCCATCGGGAATGGTGAGGGTAATATCATGAATGGTGGGCGCAGGCTCTTTTGCGGCATCTTTTGCAGTTTCTCTTGCAGAGCCTTCTGCAGCATCTTCTGCAATTTTGCCTGCAGTTTCTCCTGCAGCCCCTTCTTGATATCGAAAACTAAGGTTGGTAATTTCAATCATCGCTGTAATCTTTCAGACCTTACGCAAGCTTGAGAGCCTTTTTCAAAATGGGAGTAAGAATTGCTACTAACACGCAGTTCATGGCCGCGGTTCCCAATACCATTACCGCATAGGTTGCAAACACCGCAACAACGGGCAAGCCATTCATAGCGCTGCCTACGATAAGCGCAAAGGTATAACCAGAAAACACCGTAGCAATAAAGGTGATGATCAAAGGAAATACCACGTTTTGCAAGCTAAAGTTTTTAGGAGCAACACGCATAAATACGGCAAGCAAAATGCCGCACACAAGAGCGCCCACCAATTCAGAAGGAATATTAACAAGCGGCGTTGCATTAAGCATAGGAATTTGGCTAATTAAACCCGTAATCAAACCAATAATTGCTGCCTGGTATACCTTAGGGCGCGTAAGAATAATTGCTAAACAATACATGGCGATCATAAAGTTTGGCTTCATGCCCGCAAAAGTAAGAAAGCTTGAAACCGTGAGTTTGAGAACGGCACCTGCGGCCAACAGCACCGCAATTAAAATGAGGTTTTGAACACTTAAGCCCCGCTCTTCTTGGCTGGCTACCACCGTGCGTTTTTGTGATGCTACTGCTTCTGTCATACTTCTCATTCCTTTCTTGGCGATTGTTTCGCCGACATGCTCATATGAGCGTTTACCTTAGCGCCAGCGATGCGAATGAGAACCTTATGACCTATCAAGCTTTCGTCTTATCGCGCATGAGCGACTTACTGCGATGTGGCAAATAAAAAAGCCTGTCCTTGCAAACTCTTACGAGCTGTAAAGGACAGGCTTTGTACCTGCGGTGCCACCTTTGCTTGGTTCTGGTCAAGAACCCTCTCATGAACATGCCAACACACGTTCTGCCTCTTACGCGGGCTCACGGTCCGGATACTCAGCCTTAGGCCTTTCCCCTTTCACCTCGGCGAACCATTTGCTAACCAGCTACTGCGGGATTTACACCATCGCCCGCTCTCTGTGAGCGCCTCTGCTAGCGTTACTTTCGCTTCATAGGTTTTATGCAACACTTATGTTGCTGATCAAGAACTTTAGTCGCTTAAAAATTGTTAGTCAAGAACTTTCACCAACTTTTTTATAAAAAAGTTGGTGAGCTGTTCATTGCCTTACCGTACAAGTTCTATTCGTTCATCCCTTCCTGTAGCTCTTCTAAGCGCTCCTGTTCTTTTTTGTACTTGCGG
>CAVJWZ010000026.1:0-21383 GCA_963653545.1 uncultured Eubacteriales bacterium
CCATAAAAAAGATTGTTCACGCTATGTAAACTATTGCGGTAAGTTGTTAAATTTTATTAACAACTATAAAGCCTACCTTACACGTTACTCTGGGCTCTATCTGGTTGCCTACCCTATCAAGCCGACGATAATCTAGGGCTAGTTCTTAATTTTTAACGTATTGCCTACTGCTTGAGCGAGAAGAATTGCAGCAACCATTTTAATAGCATCAATACCAACAAACGGCGCCACAGCGGCAGCAAATGCAACTTCAGGGCTTAAATTGCCCACGATCATAAGTTGAAGCCAGCCAAACAAATACAAAACCACCAAAAAGATAACACCCATAGCAATATTGGTTGCTAACACTCCCGTTTTAATAGGAGTACCAAAAAAAGATTTACTTGATTCACGCGTGAAAAGTGGAATGCGCTTAAGCACAGAAGCAATCGCAAGAGCGCAAGCTGCCGCTATCAAAAAGCCCGTAATAAAACCACCCGTAGGACCAAGTAATGCAGCAAGCCCTCCTTTAAAGGAAGAAAAAACCGGCAAACCAACTGCCCCTAAGACAAGATAGCCCGCTATGGAAATAAGGGCACATTTTGGGATAAGGGCAAATAGAACAAACATGATGGCAAGCGTTTGCAAGGTAAAGGGAATAGGACCAAAAGGAATGGTAATCCATGCCGAAACCGCCATAAGAGCAATTGAGAGCGCGCAAAGCACCATCTCTTTGGTCTTCGATTGCGTATTGTTAGTAATTACTTTTTCCATCAATGCCCTCCCTACTGGCAAATACATCACCGCTGTTGCCCTAAACATTCACAAAGTATAAAGAAACCTCAGCAAATACAACCATTGATATAAAATGCTCGAAATTTTAACACTTCCCCTGTTTTTATCCGTACTCATGAGCGTTAAAATACATGGATTGCCACGTTGGATTGGTTGCCACATTGCGCAACGCGCCACCGCGTAATAGAGCGCGATGTTAGATGTTACAAAAGCAAAAGATACGTTTTACCAACAATATTCGGGAGTCTTGCTATGACTGGCATAGAAATAATAATTTTAGGAATTGCGCTTTCTATGGATGCGTTTGCAGTAACCATTTCCAACATGTTTACCTACCGTTCAACTTCAACTAAGCGCGCCCTTTTAATGCCGCTTTTTTTTGGTGCTTTCCAGGGCATTATGCCCCTTATTGGCTATGTTGCAGGGCAAGCAATAAGCTCAATTATTGAGCAGTATGCAGGCATTATCACCTTTGTGATTTTAGGATTCATTGGCGGAAAGATGATCTGGGATGCGTTTCATGAAAATCCCGAAGAAAGCAAAGAAACGGCTAAAAAAGGCTCCGTTCTTACCGTAGGCGTTTTATTTTTTCAAGCCATAGCAACGAGCATTGATGCCTTGGCAGTAGGGGTAAGTTTTGCAGCTCTTTCGGTAAACGTTGTTTTTGCTTCTCTTGCGATATGTGTAACCACTGCCCTTTGCACCACGATTGCTCTGTTCATCGGGCGCCGCTTTGGAGCAATGCTTGGCAGCAAGGCAAGCATTATTGGAGGCATCGTGCTTATTATTATTGGTGTAAAAGAACTCTTTTTTTAAATTCGGAAACCCATCGAGATAACCACCGAGATTGCTCATCGCCAAAATTTAAACAATGATTCAACCTAACTTGCGCCTCATCAGTTATCAAGGCTATTGGCAAAACCGCTTGCACCTAAAAGCTATTGAACGCACGAACACACAAACGCCCAGCTAGCTTTTATGAAGCGTATGCACCTCACCCGATGCCGCAGGAACAACACGCCCATCGCGCTGTTTGAGCAAAAGCCTGCCCTCATTATCAACACCTTCAACTATGCCTTCAATCAACGTGTGATTGGTTATAGTCTCTAGCGCAATGGAATCGCCCCTATTAAAAAGGTGCCCGTTATATTCTTCGCATAAGGCAGAAAACCCTTGGATAAGCCAAGCATCATACAAGGGCGTAAACGTCATAAAAAACGTGATAAGCAAATGCTCAAGCACCTCTACTTGAAACAACGAAAGCGTTTGTTTCTCTGGATTACCGCAGTTAATGCAAGCCTCTTTTTGCGGTTTTTGAGCAATGCGTGCAAGAAGTGGACCAACATAAGCAACGTTATACGGCAACGAATACGTAAGCGGTTCTGACGAAGGAAACACATTAATACCAACGCCAACGCATATTCCCCCTAATATTCCCTCAAGTGAAATGCCACAAACCTTTGCTCCATCTATCAAAACATCATTGGGCCATTTTATTTGCACACCGGGCACTCCCAGTGTTTGCAACGTTTGACGCAAAGCAAGTGCAACAACCAAACTGAGCGTTGGGGCTTGCTTCTGCGTAATTACAGTTGATCGCTTATTGTCAAACGGGCGCAAAGCAAACGAAGCATACAGCCCACCTAAGGGGCTTTCCCATAAGCGACCTTGCCTACCATAACCTCCGCCCTGAACAAGCGCGGTTACTACTAACCCCTCAGCACAGCCCCTGGCAAGTGCCTCTTTAATGATAAGGTTGGTCGATTCAATGTTGTCATATGTTTGCACGTGCCACCCTCGCGGCAGCAAGCGTTCTATTGTTGCCGCTCGGAGCATTTCCAGGCCTTGCCAACCGTTACCGTATCGGGCAGCACTTCTTTGCCGTTGGCCAACCTATGATGCGGCAAAATTTCTAACAGCGGCTTAACAACAAAATCTCGCTCATTGAGAAGCGGATGCGGGAGAGTAAGAATTTCGTGGTCGCAAACATAGCCTTGATAATCCAAAATATCAATGTCGCAGGTGCGCGGACCATTCTTTTTTTCACGAATACGACCAAGGCTATTTTCGATAGCCTGTAAATAGTGCAGCAACTCTTGAGGCGGCAAGCCCGTGCGCAAAAGCACCACCGCGTTTACAAAGGTGTCCTGATCTTCATAGTAGGCAGGCTCGCTCTCATAAAAATTTGAGACATCAACAATTTGAGAATCGGGAAGTGCGCACATATCGGCAATAGCCTGATTAAGAAGCGCAATTTTTCCTTCGCGCTCCTCGCCCTCATCGGCAACCAGCGCCACATTAGAGCCAATGCCAAGAAGGACGTAGGGGCGCAAATGCTCTTTGATCGAAGCGGCCGTAAGGGCAACATTGTGTGTTCTAATAACCGAAGCCCCCAGCTCACAGGCAAGCAGAGCCTCAGCCGCTGAAGCATCGTCGCGCTGTTTTGGCTCATCAATATGATACGCGTAGCCAATATAGCTCTTGCGCGAAACCGCAACCATAAGCGGGTAGCCTAAGTGGGAAAACTCCTGAAAATTGCGCATGAGTTCAATAGTTTGCTTAGCAGTTTTACCAAATCCAGGGCCAGGGTCTAAACAAATGCGATTGCGGCTAATGCCAAAGCTTTCAAGATGGTGTGCTCTATCACGCAGATAATCAGAAACTTCAGACACCACATCGGTATACACCGGCTCGTCTTGCATGGTGCGCGGGTCGTCGCCCTTCATATGCATTACAACAAGCCCAACATCGCTATTTTTTGCAACCTCAACCATGGCAGGATCGCGAAACCCCGTAACATCGTTAATAATTGCCGCACCCGCATCAAGGCAAGCTTTTGCTACCTCGGCATGACGCGTATCAACGCTAACACAAATATTCTCGGCAGCTAGACGTTTAACAACGCCGAGCACACGGTTGAGTTCTTCTTCAACAGATACGGGGCTTGCACCTGGGCGCGTAGACTCACCGCCAACATCGATAATCAAAGCGCCTTCATCAATCATGGCGCGCGCCGCCACGCAGGCCTCGTCTATCCCTGCATACGAGCCCCCGTCAGAAAACGAATCGGGGGTAACGTTCAAGATGCCCATAATAATGGGCATCTGAGAATCAAAATGATATTGCGAACACTTCCAAATCAAACCGCTAATCCTTCTTTTCAGAATCGCTTTCGTTGTTTACAGCGTTGCTGTCTTGCGCTGGCGCATTGCCTGGCTGCTTTGGCATATTGCCTTCTTGCGCTGGTGCTCCATCGCTTTGCACGGGAGCCTTCTCGTCGCTTTGCGCTTTGTTACTACCCTGTGCTGGCGCGTTGCCGCCGCCCTGTAACTCTTTAATTTTTTGCTCAATCTCACCGATGAAGCCAGGAACCTCAATGCCCGGTTTTGATTGAGTAGAGGGCTGCGCGGGCTGAGCCTCCGCATGTTGTTGCTGTGGCATTGGCATCGCCGATGCGTCCTCAGATTGATTTTGCTGATTCTGCCCACCCTGTTCGCCTTCGCTCTGCTCGCTTTGTGCAGGTTGGAAAAGTTTAGGCTCTGACGCGGCTTTTTCCTTTTCTTTTTGCAGGTATTCGGCCCAACGATTGTCAAGCAACGCCGTGCACTCTTCGCCATCGACCGTTTCGCGCTCTAAAAGAACAGAAGCCATCAACTTCATCTGATCGCCATGACTACTCAAAATGTCATAAGCACGATCGTGCGCCTCTTTCATAATGCGCGCAACCTCATCATCAATGCGACGAGCAGTTTCTTCAGAATAATCTTGGGTGTTGCCGTAATCGCGACCCAAGAACACTTCATGGTTGGGCTGACCAAAGATCTGCACACCTAGCTCAGAACTCATGCCGTAATTGGTAACCATTGAGCGAGCCACCTTGGTTGCGCGCTCAAGGTCGTTAGAAGCACCCGTAGTAATATCTTCACAGAAAATCTCTTCCGCAACACGCCCACCAAGAAATACCGCTAACTGATCGCGCATTTCATTGCGACTGTTCAAAGGTTTGTCATCATCAGGAATAGACAAGGTGTAGCCCAAAGCACGACCGCGCGAAATAATCGAGATTTTATGCACAGGATCGGCGTGCTCAAGCAAATGCCCAACGAGCGCATGACCCGATTCGTGGAAAGCAATTGTATTGCGCGTTTTTTCATCAATAATGCGGCCTTTGCGTTCAGGACCAGCAATAACGCGCTCCATGCTTTCTTGAATTTCTCTATCGGTAATGATGCTCTTATTGCGGCGTGCCGATAAAATAGCTGCCTCATTGAGCAAATTGGAAAGATCGGCACCTGTAAAGCCAGGGGTGAGCTTTGCCAAACGAGCAAGATCAACGTCATCTGCCATCGGTTTATTCTCGGCATGTACGTTTAAAATTTTCTCGCGACCCTTAACATCGGGCACATCAACAACAATTTGACGGTCAAAACGACCAGGACGCAAAAGTGCTGGGTCTAAAACATCCGAGCGGTTAGTTGCCGCGATAAGCACAACAGAATCGTTAGGCTCAAAACCGTCCATTTCAACCAACAGCTGATTAAGCGTTTGCTCGCGCTCATCGTGACCGCCACCTAAACCAGCGCCACGCTGACGACCAACCGCATCAATCTCGTCGATAAAAATAATTGCAGGAGAAGCATCTTTAGCTTGCTTAAACAAGTCGCGAACACGCGAAGCACCAACGCCTACAAACATTTCAACAAAATCGGAACCAGAAATGCTAAAGAATGGCACCTTTGCCTCGCCCGCAACAGCACGAGCAAGCAATGTTTTACCGGTGCCCGGAGGGCCCACCAACAAACAACCACGAGGAATTTTGGCGCCCATTGCCTGATATTTAGCAGGGTTAGACAAAAAGTCTTTAACCTCTTGCATTTCCTCGACAGCCTCATCAACGCCGGCAACATCAGCGAATTTTACATCGGGGTGCTCTTCTACTGATTTTTTCGCCTTTGCCTTACCAAACGACATCTGAGAATTGTTTGCCTTGTTCATCTGTGAGAAGAAGAAGAATAAAATTGCTGCAATCAACAAAATAGGTAAGAGCGAAAGCAGAATTGAGCCCCACGGAGAAGCTAAGTTAACGCGATAGCTAATTTCGGGGTGAGCAGCCATGAGCTCGCCCAAAGAATCTTGACCAACCCATGTACAGGTGTAGTTATGTTGTGATCCAAGCGTGCTTGTTGAAAGCTCCTGGGTTGAAACAATACCTAAGCGTGAACCACCATTAGTCATAACGCCAAGCTTTGAGTTAAGCGCTTCAATGCCAGTATTGAAGGCATTTAGCGCAGCGCTACCCGCCGTTGATGCAGGGTAATAGGTACCCGAAATAGTCTCAGCCCCTGAATCATATACAACCGTTTGAACACGACCTTGCTCAACTGCCTGCGTAAATTCAGAAGTCACCAATTGATCGGTCTGAGAAAGACCATTCGAGGGCGCCGTCATACGCGTAATCATCGTCATAAAGAAAATGGCGATGGCAACAAACACAATAACCGTTACGATATTTGAGCGTTTGTTGCCAGGTTTTTTAAAATTTTTGGGTTTTGGAGTCTGTGCCATAAATGTTCTAGTTCCTTGTAGCTTACATCAAAATTATGTTCAAATTACATCCATCAACTCATGTACTTGTCTTCTTTTTCTGGTTTTAGCACCCCGATATACGTCATATTGCGATAGCGCTCGGCATAATCAAGACCATATCCAACAATAAACTCATCAGGAGCTTCAAACCCAACATACTTGCATACAATGTCTGCTTGCTGGGGAGTTTTTTTTCGCAGCAGCGTTGCAACCTCGAGCGAAGCGGGATTGCGCGCTGCAAGATTCTTCAAAAAATAGCTTAGCGTTAAGCCACTATCGAGAATATCTTCAGCAACCAGTACATGCCTGCCCTCAATGTTGGTAGTAATATCTTTAAGCATACGAATAACGCCCGAACTTTTTGCGCCGTTTCCGTATGAAGAAATTGCAGCAAAATCCAATTCGCACGGAAGTTTTATTTCTCGCACCAAATCGGCCATAAAAATAGCCGCGCCCCGCAAAATGGAAACCACTACCAGCTCTTTGCCCGCATAGTCTTTTGTGATTTGCGCTCCCATACGAGCAACGCAGCGCTTAATGTCTTCTTCTGAAAACAAAACTCTGTCAATGGCAGGGTGAATTGGATCTACCATTTCTATTCCTTTTCTACCCAAATGGATGTAGGTAATGCGCAAAACAGTGTATCAAAAGGAAGCTTGAGTAACCTTGGCGGCGGCAAAAGCGTAATTCATTTGCAATAAATCTTCACTTGATGCCCCTACCCCCTTTAGGAAGCACAACGTTCGCAGGCTATCCTATGAAGGTTGTGTCCGAAGGCCTATAGCGATGCAAGTTGCCTTAGAAAGCGCAGCATTTGCAGGCTGGCCCATGGTTAAGTAAGACTATCAATTTTTATTTGCCGCCCTCTTTGGAAGGTGTCGCAATTTGCACTTCAAGATAAGGGCGTAATAAATCGGGGAAATTTTTCAAGAGCGTATCAACAGGCAAACCAACAATGTTGTTGTAATCGCCTTCATACGTTTCAACCAACTGGGCACCCTTACCTTGGATGCCATAAGCACCCGCCTTATCGATTGTTTCCCCCGTGGCAACATAGGCATTAATATCTTCAGGGGTAAGCTCTTTGAAGGTGACAAAACTTGACTCAGTAAACGACCTAAAACCTAACGACACATTGCCGTCTCCCCCATTTTCTTCAGATTCGTTGAGCATGATCATCCAAACCGAAACACCCGTAATTACTTCATGGGTGCGCCCCGAAAGCTTGGCAAGCATTTCACGCGCATGATCTGCGCTATAGGGCTTTCCAAACATCTCGCCATCAAGAACCACCGTGGTATCGGCACCGATGATTATTCCCATTCCCGCTGGATTTTGCGCAAGAATATCTTGAACAACTGCTCCTGCCTTTCGCTCGGCAAGCTTTTTTACCGCCTCTTTGGGGTCGCGCTTTTCATCTGGATCAAGCGCTTCATCAACTTCGGAAGTTCCGGTATAGGCTACAAATTTAACGCCTGCCTGTTCAAGCAGTTGCTTTCGACGGGGGCTTTTTGAAGCAAGGATGACATTAATAGGAATAGCTGCTTCTGGAATATTTTCAGCCATGTTGTAACTCCCTAACGTTGTATCAAATGTTTCAAATTATAGATTTCTTAAGCCATAGTATTACGAAGTGCGTTTTCTACGAGCACGAAACACTGCCATCGGCTCAACAAGAACGCCTTTTTTATTGGAACTCACCGCCAAATTACCCTGAATATTGACAACATAACCGCTTTTGGGCACGCCCGTTTCATCAAAAGCAGCAAGCACTGCTTCAACCGATGCTGCCTCTATTCTGGCTTCTTCGCCTAAAAGCACCTTAAGCAAAGCCAATATAACCCTACGCTGCAAAGGCAAGCCCAACTCTGCAAAAGAAGGAGCAATTCTACAGCCATCAAAGCCTGCATCGTCCTCATTGCAGGAGGCAATCCATTCAAGACGCTCCTCATAAGCCTGATGAGCTAAATCATTTAAAAAATCATCTTCATCGGCGATGAGATTCATCGTTCGGCACAACGTATCAAGCAGCTGCGCATTTTTTTGCTTGGCAAGCGGAATTATCTCGTGCCTTACATACGAGCGAAATCGATCGGTATGAGCATTGGTGGCATCTTCGCGCCATAACGCACCCGAAGCATCGTATACAACAGCCCCAGAAACGCGCTCGCGATCAAGAATAAACGTGCGTAAATCGTTGCGTGAAACGTCCAAACATGGGCGAACAACCGGCCCGTTTTGGTACAGCATGGAACGAAACCCACCAGGACCTGTTCCTTTAATAGAGCGCATATAAAAATTTTCAACTCTGTCATCTTGCGTATGAGCAGTAAAAATGCGCCCCTCCGAAACAGGAACTGCAACATGAGCGCACAGGCTTTCAAGCGCTTCATGCGCTGCAAGATAGCGCTCGCGCCTACCGATAGCTTCAACGTTGCCTTTTGAATAACGCGCAAGTTCCGCCACATTAATCTCGCAGGCAAAAAAGGGAATTTCCAAAAAATTGGCAAGCGATTCTACAAAGGCTTGATCGTCATAGGCCTCTTTGCCACGCAGCATGTGATTTACATGCAAAATTGCTGGTTGACCAACTAAGCCCTGTTTATGCAAATCGCTTACCAAATAGGCAAGCGCCGTAGAATCAGACCCGCCTGAAACCATAACAACAACAGGCGTTGCGGCAGAGCAAAGATTGCGTTTTAAAATAGTTTGCTCAACCGCATGAATCATGGTGTTCCCTTCATCTAGTTTTAACAACCGCTAGCTTGAATAAGCTTTTTCAAAGGTTTCTTCTCAGCCCTCATAATAAATTGAGGGCATTTATACGTTTATTGTAACCGCCCAGACACGTAAATAAGAACCCTTTGAAAAATTCTTTTCCTCTATATAAACTTTGCTACCGCCTATGCCTTTGAGCCTTTATTTTTGACCTCTTTAATAGATTTCTCACCGTACACAAAAGCGCATTTTGTTACTTCTACCTGCAAAAACACAACGAACACCGAATTTTTGCTTAGAACTTATTCGCAATACTTTATTGTTAAAAAATGCTCAAAAAAGCACCTAGAAAAAAGCAATCGGCTGCAATACGCCTTAGCCTTATACCTACATTAGTGTCAACGGTACTCTCGGGGGGGATAACTATGAACAAACAGTCTCAACATAGCACTCCTGCCAAGCGCCGCGGAAGACCACGCAAAACCGGAACCGAAAACACCAACCCGCGAGAACATATTATTGCCACCGCCATAAAGTTATTTCAAGAACGCGGATATGCAAAAACGTCTCTGAGCGAAATTGCCCGCCAAATAGGGCTTGACCAATCTTCTTTGTATTATTGGTTTCCTTCAAAAGAGGCTATTCTTGAATATATCTTCAACGCCAATAACCTCGAAGATTTTGTTGCTTACGCTAAAAAAATTAACATCCCCTCAGTTGTAAAGCTGTATTCCCTCATCGTGAGCGATGTCATTAAAAAATGCGAGCTGCCCTTTGATTTTTTTGAATTGGAACTTCTCACGCATGAAAACCCTAAACGGTTTAGCGCTATTCTTGAAAACTATCGCATGTATTACCAGAGTATGGTCGAAGCTATTGAACAAGGAATTCAAGCGGGAGAATTTATTGACTGCAACGCAGATGAGCGCGCCATAACCATTCTCTCTATCAACGAAGGCTTGCAGCATCATTTCCATGCCAAGCAACGCAATGAATTGATCTTGGAATCTTCCGGATACCGTGTGCGTAATTACACGCCAGAAGATATTGGATACATGGCAGCCTTGAGTATTCTTCCAGCTTTAACAAACAAACCTATCGACCTTGATGCTATACGAAAAGAAAGCCGCATTGTTTTGCGCAAATTTCTTTCCATCGACAAAGCAAAGCACGAATATCACAACTACCGTGCTCAAGAAACATAAACAAAAAAGCCTGATGGCGAAATTTTAACCTCTTCAAAGCTCGTAATGGCAAGATCTACCACCTCTTTAAGTTGCTCAAACGAAACCTGTTCGTCTTTGTCGTGCAACCCTAAAACGGGATACCCCGCCTGATGAAGTGTGCTCATAGCGTAGAGAGAATCTTCAAAACCCCAGGTAGTTGCTTGGGCGGTGCCAAGGCGGGCACACGTATAATCAAAAACGTGCGGCGTACGCTTTGATGAGCCCACATCGTCAACAGAAACAACCGCCGAAAAAAATTCCCTAATGCCTGCCGCCGAAAGACCAGCCTCAAGATATGCCGGCGCCGAAGAAGAAACAACGCTCATTGCAACGTTGGCACGAACGCATGATTCAAGAAACTCTCGCACGCCTGGAAGAAGCGTTGCTTTATGGCGATAGTAATTCATCATGTATTCGTTGATGAGATCTTGGACAGCCTGGGCGTTTTTACCAAGCGCATAGGTTTTATGGAAATACGTAGCCACTTCAGGAATAGTAAGCGTGGTAAAAAGCGCGCGCTCTTCTAATGAAACTACAACCTTAGCTTCTTTAGCGAGCATTTCTTCAAGCCCACGCCAAGCGCCAAGCGAATCGAGCAAGGTTCCATCGCAATCAAACATGGCGCCCGTAATAGGAGGAATATTCTGAAGATCAAAAACCTTGCACATATTCTGCCCCTAAACGTTAGCGTTGCTCATATTCTGCCTTGAGAGCAGCAAATGCAGGCATGGCATTTTCAATTGTTTTTGCGTCAATGCAATATCCCGCACGCACCCAACCTGCTACGCCAAAGCTATCGGACGGAACAAGCAACAGCTCATGCTTTTTTGCCTTATCAGAAAATGCCTGAGCGTCGCCTTCAAGCGCCTTAATCCACAAATAAAAAGCTCCATCAGGTGCAATATATTCATAACCCAACTTGGATAACCCTTGGGTAAGAAGCGCACGGTTATGCGCATATGCTTCAATGTTTACCGGTTCATCTACGCACGCTGCAATAACGCGCTGGAAAAACACCGGTGCACAAACATAGCCAAGTGCTCTGCCGGCGCCCGCTATAGCCAAATAAACCTGCTCATAATTGGCTACGCTGTTAGGCACCAAAACATATCCGATGCGATCCCCCGGTAACGAAAGCGATTTAGACCAAGAATAACAAACGAGCGTATTTTCATATAGCGAAGGAACCCAGCAAACCTCAATGCCGTCGTAGACAAGTTCACGATACGGTTCATCAGAAATAAGATAGATTTCGTGATTGTATTCTTGCTGCTTTTCACGAAGAAGACGAGCAAGCGCCTCAAGGGTTTGACACGTATATACCACACCAACAGGATTGTTGGGCGTATTGATAACGATAGCCTTAGTGCGATGAGTGATAGCCGATCGCACTGCTTCAATATCAATTTGAAAGGTATCAGCCTGAGCTGGAACCTCAACGCAGGTTGCCTGCGCAAACTCAATCCAAACACGATATTCAGGAAAATAAGGCGCTATAACAATTACTTCATCCCCCGGTACCACGCAAGCGGTAAAACATGCGCTTAAACAGGCGGCGGCACCATAGGTTAGATACAAATTAGCAGCCGTATAATCGGTGTTGTATCTGCGATTAAGATTGTTAGCGATAGCTGTTTTGACCTCATCTAAACCAGAAGCCTGAGAATAGGCATGGAGTTTTTCTGCCGGCTCATCGGCAAGCTGCTTAATAACCTGAGCAACTTTTTGAGGAGCGGGCACCGAAGGATTACCGATGCTAAAATCAAATACCTTATCTTCGCCAATTTCTGCCTTGCGTTGTAAGCCATAGGCAAACAACTCACGAATAGCAGAAGGAGCACTACCTAAACTGTACATTGTTTCGTTTATCATCGCGTGTTCACTTCTTCCAAGAGCGCAGGGACCCATAAAACACCGGTACCTGTCCCAAATCAACTGTTGAATTTTTTCATTATAAGAGAGTTTGCTGATTCTTCTTGGCTATCTTTTAAAAATGCTTTATAATTTGCTCCTGCGCCCGAGTGGCGGAACGGCAGACGCGGCGGTCTCAAAAACCGTTGTCGAAAGACGTGCGAGTTCAAATCTCGCCTCGGGCACCAGTTGGCATTAAAAACCACCCTGTTTGCAGGGTGGTTTTTTGAGTTCTAAGCCAAAAGCATAGCCATAGCAGGAATGGTTCCCATCGACATAAACGTGGTTAAAAATGTTCCTTGGCTCATGCTTTCAACATCTCCATCGGCATCAATACACATCATGGTACCGCTTGACGCAGCGGGCATTGCCGTAATAAGCACAATAGTGCCCAGTAACAGTGGGTCGTTAAGAAACAGACCAAAGACAAAATAGCAAGCCAGCGGCATAACCAGCAAACGGCATAAGCTGGCAATAATGGCTCTCCAATTTACAAACGCATCTTTAAGAGGGCTTTTTGCAATAGAAGAACCTAAAACAAACATCGCACCTGGTAAGGTAAATTGCCCGATGGTGGTAAAGGTGTTTGACACAACTCCTGAATCGGTAACATTGCCAAGCACTAAAAACACCGACACAATGCAAGAAATCATACAGGGGCTCACCAGCGATATTCCTAGCTTCTTAAGGCGGCTTTTAATTGAAATGGCCTCGCCGGATTTTTTATGAGAGAGCAACATAACGCCAATAGTCCAGGTTGCAAGCGTTGAGGGAATATTAAAGATGGCTCCATACACCACTGCCTCAGAGCCAAAAATAACATTGAGCAACGGAAACCCAATAACAGAAACATTGCTAAATACCATAAGGTATTCAAGGGTGCCCCGCGTGCGATCGTTCGAACTAACAAAATGCCCGATGATAAGAGCAATCAACGTTACGAAAAGATAGGTAAGTGCCCCCCACTCAATTATTTCTAAAACCATATCAAAGCTGGGGAAGGAATCGCTATTCAAAACTGCTGCAATAATCATGCAAGGCATGGTGATATTGAGCACAATAAAAGAAAGCTTTGCATCAAAATCATCATTCATTATGTTGCGCTTGCGTGCAAAGGCTCCTACCGCAATCATCGCAAACAACAATCCCATTTGTGCTAATGCTGTTTGAAAAACTTCCATGATTTCTCTTGTACCTTCTTTGCCTTCTTATTTTTACCTGCAGCGCAAGGCATTGTTTTATCGTTCGCTTGAGCCCTGCTGCTGTTTTGAAACTATAGGAGCGAGTGAGTACAACCTCAAATAAAAAAGAAGGTTTTGAAGAACAAAACAAGTATTAAAATGCATATATACGCGTTATTTCTATGTATGACATTCATAGATTATATGGGGCAGGAATGTACATCAAGAAACAAATTTTGCCCCAGCAAACACGTTAGAAGTCAATTTCAGAAACAACCAGTAAAAACGAAAGCGAAAGCGATAAACGACAAACGACAAACGACAAACGACAAACGACAAACGACAAAAGGAGCCTCATTGAATTTATCGCAATTACAATATTTTAGAGAACTCGCAAAAGTACAAAGCTACACCAAAGCAGCGCACAACCTCTACGCCTCCCAGCCAACGCTTTCTCATTCTATGGCTGCTCTTGAAGAGGAACTGGGATGTAAGCTCTTCAAAAAAACAGGCAGAACCATTGCTCTTACCGACGAAGGAAAGCTCTTTTCATACTATGTTCAAGAGTCGCTCCATTCACTTGAAACAGGAGTAAGCGAGCTAGAAAAACGAAAAGGGCGCCTTTCAGGGTTAGTGAAGCTTGGGGCTATTCAATCGGTACGAACTGCCTTTTTGCCCGAAGCTGTTCTTGCCTATCGCAGAAGCCGAGGGACGTTGGTAGAGCTCGTCATTAATCAAGGATCAACCAATGAGCTTATCTATAACCTCAAACAAGATATTGATGAATTTGCGGTTACTTCAGAATTCAAAGGAGATGGATTTGAGTTTACCTCTCTTTTCAAGCAGCGCCTTGTTGTTATCGTTCATAAAGGGCACCCATTTGCCTCACGCAGTTCGTTAAGCATTCAAGAATTGCGGGATATTCCCCTCTATACCTATCGCGAAGGAATTATTGTTGGCTCTGAAGTAAATGAATTTCTTTTGCATCATGGTCTTGATCCAGCAACAATGACCCTTAACCGTGATAGCGATGATGAAATGATTCTTGGAGGCATTGTTTCACGCGCACCCGTTGTGGGGCTTGGTATTGATTCGTCAGGGTTAGCACCTTACAAAGATCTTGTTACCATTCCTTTACAAGAAGCCGATGCGCAACAAATTCACCCCATTGGAATTTTAAAGCTTGCCGGAAAACAATTAAGCCCTGCGGCACAAGACCTTATGAGCTTTCTCATTGAGTTTGCTCACAATTACTACCATGAAGGAAGCGGCATAAACCCTAATGCTTAACGATTGGCGCTGAGGTTTATGATGCGCTTTTATGAAGCGTTTGCCAACAAGCACCCTCAAGCAACAGCTGCTACATCACAAATGCCACTAAACAGCCCGCAACAATAGCGGGGGCAAAAGGAAAGGTTTTGTCGTGATGGCGCACCATAAAATAGAAGGCTAGAGCTAAAGCCCCCATCATCATTACCATGAAAAACGCTGCCAACTGCGTAGGTAGCAGATACAGACAACACACACCTATAAGCTTTACATCTCCTGAGCCAAGCGGCTCAGGCAAAGACTGCTGCTGTTGCCCTTGATGTTGCTGCCGTTGTTGCTTCCGCTGCTTTTTGTGATTTATCAAGAAGCCCACGACAGAGCTGAGTGCCTGCATTATAGCTACCACCAGCAAAGCAGCCACACACGAATAGAGCAACGCCGAAAAAGACACCTGCGAACAAAGTGTCTGAACAACGGATTGACCCACCGATTCCAAAGCATTACCGGTACTTGCATTGCTCGTTGCAGCTGAAGTGCTTGCTGAAACGATTACCCAAGAACAAAACGCCAACCCTACACGCAACACCAACAAAACAAGCAACAACCTGAGTGAAATTAAACGCGTTTTGCCATCAGCAACCGCCACCACAACCAAAACAACACCCGAAATAACGAGCAAACTTATCAACAGTGCGATACCTATCGTTACGCCATCCAACAACAAACCCCCTAGCGCTTTTATCATCAAAACTCTAGAGGGTTTATCTCGTTGTTATTTAAAGTATTGCTAACTAATTTTTCATTAGCATTTCACTTGTTTTTAATTGCCTAGATAGCAACCAGCTGCTCAACAAAACAGCTTATCAGCTTTACCCTACAGGGAAAATTCTTTCTTGCCTGCAAAAACAGCCTCGGCGTCTTCGACGCTCCAATCTCCCAAAGTAATGGCAGAAATAGCATTGCATAAACGAATTGCTTCTTCAGTTGAGCGCATATGAATATTACGTCCCGTTGCGTTACCACAAGCACCACCAATATGGATTTGGTTATGAAGCTCAGTTAAGAACACCTTTGCATCTGCCTTAGAACCACCAGCGCAAACCAAGCCAGTACGTCCTGCTGCCATAGAAGCAACTTTTAAGCCTTCTGCTGAAGATTTTCCGTCAGACTCATGAGGAGGATTAACCTTGACGAAATCGGCGCCCAAGCACAAGGCAACACCTGCTGCGCCCGCAATTAAATCTGGATCCTTCTCATCGGTAACTGCTTTGCCACGAGGATAAATCCAAAGAACAACCAACAAGCCTGCTGCATGGGCCTCTGCAATAAGCTCACCTGCTTCAGCCATCATGGTTGATTCATATTCAGAACCAAGATAAATGGTATAACCCAAGCCAACAATGTTTACCCCTGCTTCACGCATAGCAAGCACAGCTTCAAGATCATAAAGCTGAGGGCTATACGGATCATCCTGAGAGCCTTTGACGAGATTGGTTTTTGAATTCATCTTAATCAAGTAATTGATTTCTGGATAATCAGGGGCGTATTGAGCAACGAGACCGCGCTGACCAGCAAGAACACCAATGGTTCCCTGAGATCCAATTTGGAAAAGATGCTCTGGCTCTGCATCAGAACTATCAATGCCTTCGCCATAGAAATCTTTATTCAAATGTTCAATTTTCTGATCGCAAGCAAACAGCATCAAACGACCGGTGCCGCGTGTTGCCTTCATGTAGTTTTCAATATACGTCTCACGAGCTTCAGGCATAACGTCTGCTGGGACTTTTACCTGGTCACGAGTAATGGTAGGCATATTTCCTCCTTTAGGAACTAATACTATGGGGCTATTATACCGTAAGCTTTTAGAAGCACGCGGTTTCTAAAACCATTCTCTCTTGTTGTACACATATATTCTTTCAAAATCGCTTTGATTTTTCGTAAGATACAAAACGCCCTCAATAACGGCAATAACCCAAATAACACCAGCGGCAATACCAAACGTGAATACACCTGCCAAAATGCTAATGGCAAGCATGATAAAACCTTGCGTGTTATACCCTAAATAAAATTTATGAATTCCAAAAGTTCCTAAAAAGATAGCAAGCAAACCAGCTGCAACGTGATCTTTTGACGAAGGATTAACGGCGGGTTGCGCTGGCTGAGACTGATAGCCTCCTTGCGCAGCCTGACCTTGCCAATACCCTTGATTTTGCGTATTGCCAGCAGGGTTGGCTGATGCAGCGCCGGCAGAATTGGCGTTGCTGGCATTATAAGCAGCAGAGTTGGCCGCCCCTGCAGGATTAACTGCTTCAGCAGAGTAGGCACCGGTAGCAAAATTAGAAGCAACGTGTGGCTGACCTTGTGGTTGATAGTACTGCTCTTGAGGCGAGTAAGCACCAGCCGCTGACGGGCAAGACTCAGCAGCTACCGCTGCCGCTTGAGTAGCCTCGTTTGAGACACCATTGTCTGATGCGCCACCAACACGCTCTGTATTCTGTTGCTGCTCGGCGGTTTTACAGGTTTGCTGCGCTTCTGCAAGCTTTTGTTCTGCCTGCTCAAGCGCCTCGCGAGCCGCCTCAAGCCCCTTTTCGGCAGCAGATAACGCCTCATCGCGCGCCGCTTGCTTGAGCTCTTGCGTTTGATTGGTTTGATTTGATGATTGTTTTTTCTCGCCCATTGAAGCGCCTCTCTTCTTATTGATCTTTTACTTACCGTGCTTGCTAATTGCATCGATAATACGATTTCTCAGTAGCAATACAATAACCGCAATAACAGCTGCAACAGCGAAGATAATCACACTTGTTACTATGTTGCCATCTGCTAAACCTGCGGCAGCAAACGTTGAAATAACAACACCAGGAGTTCTGCCAATTGTCGATATGAGCAAAAACGTTTTAAGCTTCATGTCGCTCAGCGGAACAATATACGTTAAAACATCTTTTGGAAACCCAGGAATCAAAAACAAGACAAACACGGTCGTGCCAAATTTTCCTGAAAGTTCAAACTGCCTAAATTTCAACATATGATCTTTGCCAACCATGGACTGAACAAAGGGAGCCCCTAATTTATGAACAAGCTCGTACACAATGGCAGAAGAAATAACACAACCGCACAAAATGATAACGCTGCCCCAAAGCGGACCATACATCATGCCGGCGGCGATTTGTACAACTTCACCTGGAATAAAGGCAACGATTATTTGAAGCAGCTGCATACCGAGCAGTATTAATACACCTAAGGCACCTTGAGCAGTTATAAGTTCAATCAACGATTCAACTCCACCAGGCTCAAAAACAATTGAAAGCGTTGGCCAAATTGCAATAACAATTGCTGTCATAATTGCTATAAACGCCACAAGACCAACAAGTTTAATTACATCGCTCTGCTTTATGCTCTTACCAAAAAGGGATACTGTTTTTTCTTGCTCCATTAAGTATTACTCCTCGTTTTCGCCTTTACGCGCTTTGTTGTATTCCTCTTTGAAGCTTGCAAACATCCCTTTTGTTTGTGCAAGCTGTTTGCCTAGTGCATACGCTCCTTTATTTACGGCCTCTCCGGCCTTTTGAGCTGCTTCGTTCACGACAGGTTTCGCCTTTTCGACGCTATTGCTCACCGTATTGGCAATTTTTGCCGAGGCTGCTCCTGCTTTTTCAGCCAATCCGCCTTCTGAATCTGCCAACAAGGCCTCGTTGCTTACAATAATTGCTCCCTGCAAAACATTAGATCCAGCTGAAAAATTGAGGTTTTCACCCACTCCAAACTTAAACCCTTTTATCTCGCTTGCCAAAATAGAAGCGCGACCAATAAGAGCATTGTGCGTGCCGCCCTTGTCAATTACCAGTTTGGTAACCAAACCATCAGGCAGAGAGAATATTACATCTCCTACATAGCCAACCCGAGTTTCATCCTCAGTGAGAAGGGGCATGCCCTGCCACATCAAGCACTCATCCCAAGAAACGCTACCTTGTTTTGCTAAAGCCCTAGGCGACATAATATTTTTTTCATCAACAACAAGATGCTTTTCTTTAATTTCAAATGCATTAACAGATATAGCCTTTTCGCTCCGATGAAACATCAAGGCTATATCGGGTCGTTTTATGCTAAAACCAATAACTTTTCGCTCTTTTGGATGAAAGATTGCTGAATGAACTTTTCCTATTCGATGCTCTTTATTTTGAGTTTTCTCAAAAACCGCCAAACCTACTAAATCACGAATCGAATAACATACACCACTCATAAGTAATCAATCCTCTTAACGGATTCATGTGCTTGCAAAAAAGGGTGTGCCAACCCGACACACCCTCAAAACGCCTTTAACAATAAAAGACCAAAACACCCTGCCAACACAAAGCCTATTTCGCGACTCTGTGAAGCAATTACGCTACTGCTTGTTAGTAGCTGATGATGCAGCGCTGCTTACCACATTTTTAGCGGCACCCGCCGCGCCCTTTACCGCACCAGTTGCGCCCGAGATAGCCTCTTTAGCAGCACCTGCCGCAGAAGACGCTGCATCAACAACCGCAGGAGCCTTATCAACCGCGGCATCATGCACAGCCTCAGCATTTTTTGCCACTTGCGTTGCAATGCGTTCACGAGCGGCATCGATTTTTTGGCGAAGATCGTCATTTTTTTCAGCAAAAGCCTCAGGAGAAGTATCACCAAGCCCCTGAGAGCGCGTTATGTTGTTATAGATATCTTGACCCTTATCAACGACGGTATTGATAACTTTGGTTGAAGTGGAAGCAACATTGCCAACCAGCAAACCAGCTTTATCTTGTATCTGAGCAGCACCACCAGGGCACGACTCGTTGAATTTCTCAATAACAACCTGACGATTTTCTTCACCGGTGCGAGGAGAAAGCATCAAAGCTGCTGCTGCCCCAACCAAGCCACCAAACACGAATGTTGCAAACTTACCCATAACAACCCCCTAGTAGTTAGGAACAATACCAATACAAACAAAACGATTAATGCATCTTATTATATCCATGCAACCTGTTTATGAACACAAAAGCTTAAAAGAATGTTGCTAAGACGAAACCTAAGGCGCATGCTTTGCTCATCAAGTAGTTGACCTGTAGCTAAAGACAATCGCTCCCCTGCCTAGTTGCCACTATCACGCTCATCATCTAAGCCTCCCTCAATAGATGTAAGACATTGTAGGGTTATAGAGTTATAGACAAAAAACCATCAGCTCCCCCGCAAGCAAGCGGAAGAGCTGATGTTGATAGATAGGGCTTAATACTTTTCAGATAAGTCTCAATAAGCCCTCTTGTAGGTAGGTGCCCTCTCCTTTTGTGATTACATGATTAGAAGCAGAAGCAGGGGACAACGCAACGTGCATAGTGAACGCTGTTGTAGTGGTTCGGATTGCCGCCAGTACACACATCACCGAAGGCGTAGGCGTTCTCCATATCAGGCGAGCGAAGCCACCAACACGTGTTGCGGTAACCAGCCGGACCAGAACCGCTACGGGTTTGATCTATGCCTGCGATTCGGTCGATGTTAGCACCAGAGTCCCAATCAGTGCAGGTGATTTTCTTGTCAGAAGGAGTGGAGAACCAATCATACTGGGAACCTTCAACTTTGAAGTGCTGGGTTGATTTCTCGTTTTGACCAGTAATCAGAGCTGAATCCTCACCATAGATTTCACTGTGAGATAGCAACCAGAATTGATCAGAAGTAATACAATTAGGTGCTGTTTCAGAATCGGTACTCCAAATACCAGAGTCAGAGGCTCTGTAAGCAGTTTTTTTGTTGACAGATTTAACGCTATTTTTTAGATCAGATAATCCACTTGCAACATAACTCGACATGTATCCTCGCATAGCAGAAGAACACCAACCACCTGTATTGCCGGTAAAAAAGTCCAAGTTCATCTCTTTTGCTGTAGGCAGCGAATGCGTAGCCATAAAAGTGATAACAGAGTCGTCGCCATCATGTTCGCCTACTTGGATGATGCGAAATTCAACATAGGCGTTATCGCCTGTGGTAGTAGCTCCTGCAGCTGTATCATCTGCAGTAGTTGTCCATGCAGTATAGAGATGATAGTTATCATCAGAAGAATAACCCTTGTAGAGTGTTTCAATGGCAGACTTGTCTTTACCTTCAGAGTTGGTGGTGTAGCCTTCTAAAGTTCCATGAAGTACTTTCATGTCTTCATCAATTTGTTTTTGGCTTCTTATTATGTTTGTACCAGGAGATTCTGCATCAGCTTCTTCAAACCAGTACTTACTGGTAGTGGTATCTTGTGTCCACTTGGCATAGAGATTAATGGTATCTTCTGCTTTTGCACCTAGATCAGCAGCAGTAACGGGTTGCTCGTCGCTGTAGGTAGATCCTGTGCCATCTGATTCTGTGTTCCATCCCTCAAAGTTATAGAGATAGCCATTAACAGATTTTCTAAAGGTATTAGGGCTTAAGGTTACTGATTCTCCTACTCCTACCGTAACTGTTTGAGTGGTAATAGCTTCATCACCACTTGCTATTGCCTCGTTGCCATTGACAGTTGCACCATTGCTGTGGAAAGCAATAGTAAAGGTAGTTTTAGTAGCCTCTTGTACCACTACCTTATCTGAATTAAGGCTATCTGAATATTTATCACTCTTATCCGTTACTTCAACCATAATGGTTTTACCAGCATACTCAGGTGTTGGAGTGTACGTTTGTTCAGTGGCTCCTTTAATTTCGCTAAGAGTGCCATCATCATTTACTACAT
>CAVJWZ010000027.1:0-19965 GCA_963653545.1 uncultured Eubacteriales bacterium
CGGATTCAATGACAACATAAGCTACAACATGGATGGCTATGCAGTTCGATTCTGAGCCTATCTTTATTCGACTGTTGTGTATTCTGTTGCCCTGCCGGACCCTATGGAGATTACAAGATTTGCTTCTATGAGCCTTTTAGGCAGTTTAAAACCGTGCGATCAGGCATTTTGAATTCAGACGATATGAGGCTTCGCGACACCTTTCCCTTTTCCTTTATAAACTCATAAACTTCAGCATCATTTCTTCCCATTCGTGCAAGGAGCTTTTCTTTATTCGCCGCCTCTCGCTCTTTCTTGCCGTTTCTCGCCAGTTCGTGTTGGTTCGGAGTTCGCAAAAGCGTCGTTTCTATGAAAAACCAGCTTAGTTCCATCAGGAGACTTCACATACTCCATCTTGATGCCAACTTCTTCGCAAAGCTCCTTCATTCGCGGGATGCCGGTTCCGTAGGATTCGATATCGCCAGATCGATAGAGTGTTCTTGTAATAAGCATATTTCGCGACCGCAAAGATGCACTGATACCAGAAAGATGTTCCTCTGGATCTTGTCCTTCGATGAACCATCCTGGGCTTAGAATCTCTATTGCATCGTTGAAGATATCGATTTAAACACATCCACCAAGTGTCCAGTCTTGGTGCGCATACGCATTCATAAGTGCTTCTCTGACCGCTAGCGTCGGGATCTCGGGTATTTCCTCGCGAGGACCGAGACCATCCATGACAAATCTTCTGCGCATATTCCTGACAATGTATGACACACCCTTGTTTACGAGATCGAATATCGTACCGCTCTCTTGGTTGAGATCGAGTATATGAGTGCGTGAGTGCGTCTCGAGGATCCCCATTTTCAACCTGATTTCATTCGATTTGCAAAAGAGCACGTTCGCAGCATTCGTAAGCTGTTCTTCAACGAGCAGGTCGAGCCTTGAAAGAACGTCTTCTGGATTCGTAAAGGAAAAGGCGATCCGATCCTTTTGCTGACCGCGTGCCACATAATCTTTCAGCACAGTTTCATCGACTTTCAAGATACTGGTTTGTGATGGGCGGGAGTCCCAGGGATTTTTCGATTCGATGCGTTTGCGAAGCAATCCCTCTACTTGTGCAGCAGTCATTAACACATCTTCATCTGCCGAGCGAATTCGGTATATGCCTTTGCAAGCATAAGGCGCTTCGTAACCGGAAAAGGACACACGGATATAGTCCTTATCGTCATCGTTTAACACGCTGATGTCCGAAACAATCCTCGGTTCGATGGAACTACCTATGGCTTGGCTTATTTGACGAAGGGAGCTTAGGATATAATTCCGTAGAATATGAGGGCATTTCTTATTGGCAGCTTAAGGGTTGTCCAGAATTATGGGTCCACTTCATCTCCAAATGGGCCCTAAGTTATTGAATGTTAGACCCTAACAGGGTATATTTAGAGTACGAGAAAGGAGCATATCATGCCTGCATTAACTGCACGAAAGGCGGAAGGTAAGTTCCGTACCACAAATGAGGTAAAGGAACGCGCGACCGAGATTTACTCGCGCTGGGGTCTTACCCTCTCCGATGCGATCAACGTATTCTTGGTTAAGTCCATCGAGGTTGGCGGTCTGCCGTTCGACATGAGACCGACTAAGATGCCCTCCTACGACGAGCTTATGACACACGCCTACAAAGCGCCGCTCAACAATGATGGCGTACCTGTCTTGCCAGCCGACTGGGATGACTACAATGAGTAGTATCAATCCTCAACCGTGGGAAGTCTGGCATGCGAGATTTAACTACGAGGGCGGCAAGGACTATAAACTTGCCACTTTTTCCACCGTAAAACTGGCAGTAATGACCACTTTTTCAACCGTAAAATTGGCAATATCAGCATAACCAACAAGGGGCATTTAGATCAAAATGCTTGAGCTGTCCTGGTTTTGCTATATTCAGACCACCCCAATTAGCGCTGGTCAGATTAACGAAGCCTAGGAACGCGCTTCTTCGACGCGGCCGACCAATTTAGCAATACGTTCGGAATATTCAGGATGCTCAATGCCTGCCTCTGCAAGATCAATAATGGGGGCATCGCTCCAAAGCATTTCTAGCCGATAATATTCACGAGCTTCTGGCTGAAAAACATTGACAACAAAATTTCCGTAATCAAGAAGCTCCCAAGAACGATCGCGTGTTTCTTCCCGAGAAATTGGCTTAACACCCGCTTCAAGACGCAGCTTTTCTTCAATTGAATCTAAAACAGCCTCAACTTGAGGAGTATTGAGCGCAGTAGCAATGACAAAGTAATCGGTAACATCTACCACATTACCTACGTTTACTACCACAATATCAAAAGCCTTACGCTCGTCGGCCGCACGAGCGGCAATAAGCGCACATTCACGAGATTCTTTTAAGGGGGATTTCACCGGTTACTCTCCTTTATAAGATCGTTTGCGGGCACTGTAGTAATTCCAGGCCTCAAGAGTTTCATTAGTTACGGGACGATTAGTAGCAATAAGATATATCAAACCAGCCTTTTGTACCTCAAAAAACAAATCTTCCAAAGAAATTTTTCCAACCTGCTTTGCAAGGCGTTTGTACTCATCTACATCATGGGTTGGTTCAATTTTGTCTGCAACAAAAACAATCATATCCAAAGCAGACATATTAGGAACAGCCACCGTATGATGCTGTATTGCGCATAATACCTCTTCACCAAGCTCTGGGAATTGGTCTGCCAATACCGCCGCCGCCGTTGGGCCGTGCAAAATCCAAGGCATAGAATCAACAAGTTCTCTCTGAATGGGAAGATTATAATCAGACACCCGCATAGCAAGCTGCTCGGGCAATAAGCCTTTATCCCAATCGTGCAACAGGCCAGCCATTCTTGCCTTTCGCTCATCATAACCATATGCCTTTGCAAGCGAGCGAGCTGTTTTTGCAACCGAGAGAGAATGAACATAGCGCGAAGGAGAAACGCGCTTCATCAAAAGATGCTTCATTCGTTTGTAATTTTTATTACCAAACGGCTTTTCAAAAACTTCGTTTTCGTCAAGGACGGTTTTTTGATACGCAAACTCTGAAAGCGCCTTTTTGTCAATTTCTTGCGGCTTATGTTTCTGAGCCATCTTGCCCTCCCCTATCGTAGCGATACAAGTTTTGCGCGTGAATATAATCCCCTACTTCACGCGAAACCAAATAGCGAATTGATCTTCCTTCTCCAATGCGACAGCGCAAATCACTCGACGAAATTGCCAACGCCGTAACCTCTAAATAATCAACCGAAATACCCGCAGCTTCAAGCGCCTGCTTCTCGGCAGCATCTTGTTTTATCGAAAAACCCGGACGCGTAACGCCAATGAATTTAGCCATGCTGCCCAAAAGAGAACTATCTTTCCATTTGGTGATGGTTGCTATAGCATCAGCTCCGGCAATAAAGCACAACTCTACATTGCTTGGATAATAATCGCGAAGCTGCCTTAACGTATCAACGGTGTAGGTATCGCCCCCGCGATCAATTTCTAACGAACTCACATCAAAATGAGGATTGCTACGCGTTGCAAGATAGCACATTTTAAACCGATCAGCCGGGGGCGCAATTTGTTGGTTTCGTTTAAAGACAGGTTGCGCTGTAGGAATAAATACCACCGCATCTAAGCCAAACGATTCGCGCACCTGCTCAGCACAAGCTAGGTGACCAAAATGTATGGGATCGAAGGTTCCGCCCATAATTCCTAAACGATACGTAGTGGTTCGGTCGCTAAAACCTAAATTATCAAATCGGTCACAAACTATTGCCATTATCCGCGCACCTGACCAGAACCTTTAACCAAATATTTATAGGTTGTGAGCGCCTGAAGTGCAAACGGACCGCGAACATGAAGTTTTTGCGTTGATATTCCGATTTCTGCACCGAGACCAAACTCGCCACCATCGGTAAAACGCGTTGATGCGTTTGCATATACAACAGCAGCATCAACGCCCTGATAAAACTGACTGATTGCTCCATCGTCAGCGGCAACAATTGCCTCAGAATGACGGGTGCCATACTGATTGATGTGGGCAATTGCCTCTTTTATTCCGTCAACCACCTTGATGCTTATTTCAAGATCGAGATATTCCCTTCCCCAATCTTTTTCCTTGGCCACCACGCAATCATCATCCCATACTTTTTGCTCGCGCAAGAAATCAACAAGCTCAGGATCAATATGCATAGTAACGTTTTGAGCGCGCAGAGCAGAAATGAGCGGAAGAACAAAGCTGGCGGCAAGAGCTCTATCAAGCAGCACCGATTCGCACGCATTGCAAACGCCAGGGCGTTGAGTTTTAGCATTTACGATGATGCTGAGCGCCATAGGTACGTTAGCACTTTCGTGCACATATACATGGCAATTTCCGACCCCTGTTTCAATAACTGGAACAGTGGCATGTTCAACGCAATGCTGAATGAGACCTGCACCACCACGCGGAATAAGAACATCTACTAAGCCATGAAGCTTTAAAAGTTCATCGGTTACCGAACGATCCGTTGATTCAATTGGTACAATTCCGTCGCGCGGAAAACCAACCGATTCGAGAGCATCGCACAGCACATGAGCTATCGCAATATTGGAGTGAACAGCAAGAGAGCCCCCGCGCAAAACGCAAGCATTGCCCGACTTTATGCAAATGCCCGCAGCATCAGCCGTAACGTTTGGACGAGCCTCATATACCATTGCTACAACACCTAACGGCACCGAGATACGCTTAAGCATTAAACCATTGTAGAGTTCTCGCTCTTCTTGAACACAGCCAATAGGATCTGCTAACTCAGCCAACTGCTCAAGAGCATCTGCCATGGCAAAAATTCTCGCTTCGTCAAGATAGAGCCTGTCAAGCAGTGGTTCTTCTACCTTTTTTTTGCGAGCAGCATCCATATCGAGCGCGTTTTGCTCACAAATATCCGATGATTTTTTTCGTAACAGCTGTGCCATAGCGCATAAAGCCCTATTGCGCTCTTCTTCGGTTGTTACTGAAAGCGCACCAGCGGCGCTTCTGGCACGCAAAGCCGCCTGTTTTGCTTCGCTCATTCAAACACCACCAATTCATCTCGATGAACTACTGGGCGCATTGCCAAATTAACCAGCAATTCGTTGCCTTTTATTTCTTGCTGCGATCTACCACAAGCAAGCATTATTTCAGACGAAGATGCCCCCACTTTGCCACGCGCAAAAAGATGGTCTTGCTCATCTTTAATATCAACAATATCTCCTGGAGCAAACGAGCCCGTAAGAGCGCAAACACCCACCGCAAGCAACGAGGAACCATGAGATATCAGAGCTTTTTTTGCTCCCTCATCAACGATAAGAGCGCCTTTAGCAGCATCGCCAAGAGCAATCCAAAGCTTGCGTGGAGTTATGTCGTGGGCACCTGTTGGGACAAACACCGTGCCAACTCTCTCATCAGAAACTATGTTTACCAGATTGTTTTCGAGCCTACCATGGCAAATGATCATGGTAATTCCTGCAACCATGAGTACGCGTGCCGCACGAATTTTGGTAACCATGCCACCGCTGCCAACCTTTGAGGTAACACCGCCAGCTAAAGCCATAATTTCGGGCGTTATTTTGGTAACCTCAGGAATTAACCGCGCCGAATGATCAACAAAAGGGTTCGCCGTATAAAGCCCTTCAATATCAGAAAAAATAACGCAAAGATTAGCCTTGATTAAACAGGAAACTAACGCCGCAAGGGTATCGTTATCACCAAAGCGAATCTGCTCAACTGAAACCGTATCGTTTTCATTGATAATGGGAACAACATCAAGCTCAAGAAGGCGTTTGAGCGTATCGCGCGCATGAAGGTACGACTCCCTATTAGCGGTAGTTTGCCGCGTCATCAAAACAACAGAGGTTAGTATGTTATAGCGCGAGAACGCCTCAGCATACGCAGAAATTAAAATGTTTTGCCCGACCGAAGCCGCAGCTTGCAGTGAAGGCATATCGTGCGGGCGCTCCTTGATTCCCAACTCTTCAAGCCCACAAGCAATTGCCGCACTCGAAACAATAACGGGCTTCCATCCACAATTTTTTATCTCGTAAATTTGCTTGGCAAGCTGAGCAAGGTAGGGCTTATCGAGATGACCTTTGCCATCAACAAGCGTTGAGGAGCCAATTTTTATTACCATGACCTTGTCTTTTGATTGAATCATTTAGATATCCAATCCCCCAAATATATCTTCATGCATTCTTGCTGATTCAAACTCAAAGGTTCTTCCTAAAATATGAACTTCATCCCCATCATAAGCTCCTGCATTTTCAAGCGCTGCATCAAGACCAAGCCGCTTGAAACGGTGCTGTAAAAATGCAATGGCTTCATCGTTTTCCCAATCGGTTTGAATAACCATGCGCTCAATTTGTTTGCCCGAAACCTGAAATTCGCCCTCAGCAATTTTGGTGACTTCAAATTTCTTATCGCGCTCGTCACGGCGATGCTGCCAAATTTGATCATAATGCTCCTGCGAATCAAGGGCTGCACGCGCCTCTTCGCGCAACTGAGCAACCTTTTGCCCCGTTGCCGCCATAAGAGCATCAAGACCTTGCCCCGTAATAGCACTCGTAACAAACAAGTGAGGATTAAGAGGGCTTTCAACAAACTCATTGCCATCAACTAAAGCCAAAGAATCCGCCTTTACAACCTCGGCTAACCGCTTGGCTGCCTCAGGGGCACCTGGAGCATCTATTTTATTGCCCACCACAATGCAAGGACGCTTAGCCAACTCATCGGCATAAAGTTTTAATTCGCTTTTGATAATTTGATAATCTTCAACAGGGTCCCTTCCTTCAAAGCCCCCCGAAAGATCAACAATATGAAGAATGAGAGCAGTGCGCTCAATATGGCGCAAAAACTCATGCCCTAAGCCCTTTCCTTCATGCGCTCCCTCGATAAGGCCCGGAACATCGGCAATAACGTAGTTGTAATCGGGCGTTTTAACAACGCCCAAATTGGGAACAAGCGTAGTAAAAGGATAATCGGCAATTTTAGGTTTGGCGGCAGACATACGCGCAATAAGGGACGACTTCCCTGCTGAAGGAACCCCTACCAGCGCAGCATCTGCCATGAGCTTCATCTCAAGCTCAATCCAGCACTCCTCTGCTGGCACCCCAAGCTCGGCAAACGCAGGAGCTCTGCGTGTTGGCGTTACGAAATGAGTATTACCTCTACCGCCAACGCCACCGCGAGCAACAATAATAGATTCGCCGTCATGAATGAGATCGGCTATTACCTCGCCCACCTCTTTGGTTTCTTCAGAGTATTCGCGAACAACTGTGCCAACAGGGACTTTCAAAATAAGATCTTCGCCATTGGCACCATGCATTTTTGAGCCCTTGCCGTGAGTGCCACGCGTGGCTTTAAAATGATGCTTAAAGCGATAATCGATTAAAGAAGAACAGCCTCTATCTGCCTGAACAATAACGTCTCCGCCCTTGCCGCCATCGCCGCCATCAGGGCCACCTTTGGGCACATGAGCCTCTCTGCGAAACGACATGCATCCCGCTCCACCATCGCCTGCTTTAACGAATATGCGAACTTTATCGATAAACATAATGCACTCAATTCTAAACGAAAAGCCCCCTGCGGCGCAGAGGGCTTTTAGATTACGATGGGTAAAGGTTTAGTTAAGCCTGTGGGCGAACATGAACCTTGCGGCGTGCACCACGGGTGTAGTCAACAACGCCATCACAAAGAGCAAACAACGTGTCATCCTTGCCACGACCAACATTCTCACCGGGATGAATACGAGTACCACGCTGACGTACCAAAATGTTGCCAGCTCCTACCGTCTCTCCTGCAAAGCGCTTGCAACCAAGACGCTTAGACTGAGAATCGCGACCGTTGCGGATGGAACCTTGACCTTTTTTGTGTGCCATTCTATTCCCTCCTTACGATTACTGAGCAGCTTTTTCAGAACCAACAGCGGTGATCTGAAGACGAGTCAAATTTTGACGATGACCACGAGTGCGCTTGTAGTTCTTACGCTTCTTAAATTTAAAGATGAGCTGCTTCTCGCCTTTGAATTGCTCAACAACAACAGCTTCAACCTTGGTTTTAGAAGCCTTTGCAGGATCAGCCTCAACCTTATCGCCATCAACAACAGCAATTACATCAAGAGCAACCTTATCGCCAGCTTCTGCATTAAGCTTTTCTACATTCAAAAAATCTCCAGCGGATACTTTATATTGCTTTCCGCCTGTTTTAACAATTGCGTACATGAATATCTCCTATAAATGTGTCAAAACGCAAGCCGATATATTATCACCCTGTAAAAAAGAAGTCAATAAATACCTTATAAATCTTTTTATAAAATTATAAGACCCGCCAAAGCCCGCCGAACGAGCTCGCTTAATAAGCTTGCTTAATGAGCTTGCGCCCAATTATTCCCTGAAGCAACATCAACAACAAGCGGAACTTTAAGCTCAACCACCTGCTCCATTATGTCTTTAACCAGCGCCGCCACGCTTTCAAGCTCATCATTTGGTACCGAAAAATCCAACTCATCATGAACCTGAAGCATAAGCTTTGTACGATACTTACCGCGAATAAGCTCTTCTTGAACACGGCGCATAGCTATCTTGATAATATCAGCCGCTGTTCCCTGCATAGGATGGTTCATAGCCGTTCGTTCACCAAAACCACGCTGAACGGCATTGACTGAGCGAAGCTCTGGAATAGAGCGCCTTCTTCCATAGAGCGTAGCAACATATCCCTTCTCTTTCGCAGAAGCCACCACCTCATCAAGATAGGCGCGAACGCCTGAATACACCTCAAAATAACGGTCAATCATGTGCTTTGCCTCATAGAAAGGGATATCGAGCGATTGGGATAAGCCAAACGCTTGCTGCCCATACACAATGCCAAAATTAACCGCTTTGGCTTTACTCCGCAGCGAAGGAGTTACCTCTTCTACCGGCACATCAAATACGCGCGAAGCTGTTTGTGCGTGAAAATCGGCCCCCGACAAAAAAGCCTGTATCAAATGCTCATCACCCGAAAGATGAGCAAGCAGGCGCAATTCAATTTGTGAATAATCGGCAGAAAGAAACACCTCTTCAGGCTCAAGCGGAATAAAACACTCGCGAATGTGTCTGCCAAACTCTGTTCGTACCGGAATATTTTGCAAGTTAGGATCAGACGAAGAAAGCCTTCCCGTTGCGGTAACCATTTCATTGAAAGACGTATGTATGCGACCGTCTTCTTGTCTCATACGGGGAAGCGCATCAATGTAGGTTGATTTTATTTTGGCAAATTCGCGGTATTTTAAAACCAAACGAGGAAGTTCATGCACCTTAGAAAGCTCTTTTAAAACATGCGCGTTGGTAGAATAGCCTCGCTGAGTTTTTTTTGAAGGCTTAAGGCCTAAAACCTCAAAGAGAATATGGGAGAGCTGTTTGGGTGAATCGATATTAAACTCTTCACCTGCAAGATCAAGTATTTTACCCCGCAGTTCTTCTAATTGCGTTTGGGTTGTTTTTGAGATGCGGCTCAATGTCTCTGAATCGATTGCAGCACCCGTGCGCTCCATAGAGGCAAGAACCGCAATGAGAGGATAATCGATTGTTTCATAAATCGCTTGAACCTTTGACTGCGCCAGCTCTTCTTTAAAAGTAGAAGCCAAAGAAGCTGTTGCGGCAGCAGTGTAGGCAAGTGCCTTTTTTCTATCGTCTTTATAATCGGGCAAAAGTGCACCACAATGCCGCTCATAAAGCTCACTAATGCTTAGTGTTCCCTCTAATGAATGAAGAACATAATTGGCAAGCGCAACGTCAAAAATCTTTATAGAAAAAAGATCATCCGTACTCAGAAGGGGTTCTTTTGCTGTGTTAGCAGGATAGATGTTCTCAATCAATGTTTTAACATCAAAAGCGCAGCAAGCATCAAGCATCACCAAGCGCGAAAGCACCTCACATGCTTCATCCTCGGCAAAAAACGCAGTTCCTTCTCCGGTAAAAACAGCCACTATTAAGCCAGATGAAAACAAGGATGCTTGAGGGTCTGTCTCCCACGCAAGTGCTAGTTGAGCTTCTGGGTTTTTAATGGCATTGTCAAGTAAACGATAAGCCTTATCTCCTTCAAAAAACGGCTCAATCCCTTCAAAACGAACCGTCGCAGCCTGCTGACTCTCCTCGTCAAGAAGGCTTAAAATTTTAGAGAGATGAGTTGCAAACCGTACGTTTTGGAAAGCTTCAGTAACCACGACAGGGTCAAAACTGGGAAATGCTACTGCTTCAAGATCGATTTCAATATCCACATCGCACACGATGGTTGCCACTTTGCGCGAAAGAAATGCTGCATCTTTATAGTTCACTAAATTTTCAAGCTGCTTGCCTTTAAACTTGTCAAGATTTTCATAAATTCCTTCTAAGGTTTGATATTTTTGCAGCATAGAGGCTGCCTTTTTTTCTCCAATGCCAGCAACGCCGGGAATGTTATCTGAAGGATCGCCCTTCAAACCCAAAAAATCAGGAACTTGTTTTGGCTGAATCCCATAACGCTCAACAACCTCATCGGGGCCATAAATGGCAACGTCACTGATGCCTTTTTTGGTTGTGACAATATACGTTAAATCGCTCGCGAGCTGATAGGCATCTTTATCGCCCGTTACCAGCAGTGTTTTATATCCAAGCTTTTCATCGCGAGCTGCAATGGTGCCTAAAATATCATCGCCTTCCCAGCCATCAAGGGTAACTACCGGGATATTCATTGAACGAAGCAGGTTTTCAATAACGGGAAACTGTGCTTTTAAATTGGGATCCATAGGAGGCCTTTGCGCCTTATACTGCGAAAGCGCCTCCATCCTAAACGCGGGACGGCCTCTATCAAACGCACAAATAATTGCATCAGGGTGAGCTTTATCAATAAATTTGATTAGCATCGACATAAAGCCAAAAGCCGCATTGGTGGGCGTGCCATCCGGTGCTGTCATAGCGGGAGGAACAGCATGAAATGCACGATGCATTAACGAATTACCATCGATTACCGCAATTGTTTTTGTGTGAGATTCTGTCACGTATTCCTCTGTTTCTTCTTATGCCTTTGTTATGGCTTTAGCATACCCTTGGCTTTTGTCATGGCTTTAGTTTTTGTTATGTCTTTGGCTTTTGCCGTGCCTTCGCCGGCCTCTACTGGCCTCTAATTGCTCCAAAGATACCCAACGCCACGCACGGTTTCTAAGCGCTGCGCAAGTTCAGGACCAAGTTTTGCGCGAACACGCCTAACATGAACGTCAACCGTTCGAGAGCCACCAAAATAATCAAACCCCCAAACGCGACGCAAAAGGGCATCTCGTGAATAGGTGCGCCCAGGATGCGTTACCAAAAATGCCAGAAGCGCATATTCCAAATAGGTAAAATCAACAGGCTCGCCACCTACGCTCACCTGATAGGTTGCCAAGTTAATGGTCATGCCATCAATAGAAATAAAATCGTTAGTTGAGCCCTCATTGCCTGGCCACAAAAGCTGACGAATACGCAGCGCACATTCATCGGGCGACGCTTTATCAATAACAAAATCACTCTTGAGTTGAACAGGCAGCCTAAAGCCAGAGAGCATATCTTCCCGAACAATCACAAGAACGGCCGCGCCACCGCCATCTTCGATCAGCAATTGCTCAATGGCGGCAATACTTTGCTGAGAATCGTTAGTGGCTTCATATACAACCAAATCGCACGACTCATGTTCGCTTAAGAGCTTGCGAAACTGCAAAGATGAGCCCGCAGAAACACTCACATCAAGCCCACTTAAAACTGCCTGAAACTTATGGGCATTATCCAGGCTATCTGCAATAAAAATAACTTGCTTACGCTGCATATCAAACGCCCCGCTTACAATACCGAAAGGTAACGATTAAGTTCCCAGTCGCTCACATGACACTGGAATTCATTCCATTCTTCGCGCTTCTTTTCAACCAAAAAGGTATGAATATGCTCCCCTAGTGCTTCTTTCATGAGCTCAGAATGCGCAAAAATCTCAACTGCTTCACCAAGGGTATCAGGAAGAACCTTTATACCCTTTGCTCGCAGTTCTTGGCGGGTAAGAAGATGCAAATTATCGTCTTCAATAGGAGCAGGGAGCTCAAGCTCTTCTTCTATACCTTTAAGACCTGCCGACAAAATAGCCGCAAAAACAAGATAGGGGTTTGCCGAAGGATCGGGATTGCGCAGTTCAACCCTGCAAGCCTCTTCTTTGTTGGGCTTATACCCTGGAATGCGCACCAAAGCAGAACGATTTCTTCGCGCCCAAGTAATATGCACAGGAGCCTCGCCGCCAGAAACTAAGCGCTTGTACGAATTGACCGAAGGATTGGTAACCAAGCAAAATTCTGGAGCGTACTTAAGCAGCCCTGCAATGTAGTGCTTTGCCGTTTTTGAGAGATTAAACCCATCGGGGTCATCCTTATCAAAAAAGGCGTTATTGCCCTTCTCGTCAAATAAACTCTGATGGACATGCATGCCAGAACCGGGCGCATCAGAGAGCGGCTTGGGCATAAACGAAGCATATACACCATATTTCATAGCGATTTCTTTAACGACCTGTTTATAGGTCATAACGTTATCTGCCATAGTGAGCGCATCGGCAAAACGAAGATCGATTTCTTGCTGTGAAGGACCGCTTTCGTGGTGCGAATATTCAACGGGAATACCCATTTTTTCCAAAGTTAAAACCGTATCGCGACGAAGATCACTCGCAGAATCAAGCGACGTTAAATCAAAATAGCCGCCATAATCGAGCACCTCGGTGCTCTCAGGATTTTTGAAATAGAAATACTCAAGCTCAGGGCCAACATTCATAACATAGCCCATTTGCGCAACGCGCGCAGTCATGCGCCTTAAAACATCGCGCGAATCCCCTTGAAAAGGCTCGCCTTCAGGAGTACGAATAGAACAGAACATGCGAGCTACCGCATTGTGCTCTGGTCGCCAAGGAAGAATTTGAAAGGTTGAAGCCTCAGGATAGGCAAGCATATCGGATTCGCTGGTCATAGAAAATCCCTGAACACAACTTCCATCAAAGCCCATGCCCTCTTCAAA
The DNA here is from genome assembly GCA_963653545.1 of uncultured Eubacteriales bacterium. Classification (GTDB taxonomy): domain Bacteria; phylum Actinomycetota; class Coriobacteriia; order Coriobacteriales; family Eggerthellaceae; genus Anaerotardibacter. The sequence goes on from CAVJWZ010000027.1 coordinate 13,033, forward strand.
GGCATTTTCAAGCTCACTGGGAATAACAGCGAATGACTTCATGCGACCCAATACGTCGCAAAACCAAAAACGAACAAAATGGACATCACGGCTTTTAATGGTCTTCAAAACAAAATCTTGATCTGGACTACCCGTCATGACTAATCCTTTCTATCTCCAACGCACCTATTATACCTGCCCGTGTTTCATAGTGGTTTCACGCATAAAATTAGAGCAATAAGAAGCGCCGCATAGACAAAAGGCTATTTTTACATTCTTGGTTGTTTTAGGCAAAACGCGAACTTATTATTTTGGATTCATTATTTCTTTTTAACGGCATAAAGAGCTTGAGAGCTTAAATATGGCATAATAACGTACATTAACATGCACCAGAAAGGAACACCTATGTCATTATGTGTACCTATCAAGGATCTCCGCAATACTGCTGCATTCGACGAAATGGTCTCAACAAGTCCTACACCAGTTATCGTAACGAAAAACGGCTATGATCGCTTCGTGTGCGTGAAGAGTTCAGATTTCAGCCGATGGGAACAGGCAGAAACACGTGCCCGCCTACTCGAACGCATCATGATCTCCGAACGTGAACGCGCCGAAGGCATAAGCATCGACGCCATTGAAGCAACTAACTCCCTGAGAGAAAAATATGGCTTATAAGGTGCGAATACAACCAACCGCTCTGCAGGAGCTTGAAAATATACTCGAGTATCTACTCAGCTTCGGACCCAATACCGCATCGAGATTCTTGGACGAATGGGAAGATACCATCGAGCATCTGCGAAACGAATCGGTAGAACATCGGCTCTCAAAATTCGAGTCTCTTGCGCGGCTTGGCTATCATACCGTCTTAATAAAAAGCTATATAGCTCTCTACTTCAAAGAGGGAAACAATATAGTTATTGCCCATCTTTTTCACCAAAGCCAAGACTATGCGAACATTGTTCTTAATGGAAAATGACCTGTGTCAAGATTTCGACATAAAAATGTGGGATTTTTGAAGGGCAAATCTCACAACTGCGTGCCCGAAAAAACGATACAGGTCACTTTTCGTTTTATATATTTTGTTCGTTGTGGCTGGGGCTAAATACTTAATCCAGCAGGCATCCATCGGTAGAAATGGTAACCACTTGCCACGGAATAAACTTGCCGCTTTGCTGTAAGGCTATTTTTACGGCATGCTCAAGCCCGCCGCAGCAGGGAACTTCCATACGCGCGATAGTGACACTTTTAATATCGTTTTCACGAATGATCTCGGTAAGCTTTTCAGAATAATCAACACTATCTAGCTTGGGACATCCCACCAAAGTGATATGGCCTTTCATAAACTTCTCGTGAAATGCACCATAGGCATAGGCGGTGCAGTCGGCAGCAACAAGCAGTTTTGCCCCATCAAAGTATGGTGCGTTTGTTGGAACAAGTTTAATTTGTATGGGCCATTGCAAAAGGTGGCTTACTGGTTGTACATAGCCTGTTTGCGAGGGAGTCGCCGCAGAGGCTGATGGTGCTTCTGCTTCATAATCACGCTCGATTTTCTTTGATAGGCTTGATGGACAGCCACAAGGTAGTGTTCCTTTTTCGCTCATACTTTTTTGCTCCCTTTTTTTCTTGTTTTCTAATACCGCTTTTTCATCGTAGGCGGCAGCTTCTCTTTCAACGAAAGTGATGGCACCGGTAGGACAGGCAGGCAAGCAATCGCCTAAGCCGTCGCAGTAATCGTCACGCATCAAGGTCGCTTTGCCATCTACCATCGCAATAGCGCCTTCATGACAAGCTTCGGCGCATGCTCCGCATCCGTTACAAGCATCCGTGTCAATTTCAATAATTCGCCTTTTCATAGTGATAACGCCTCCTTTTTGTAATATTCAGAGCTAGCGTTCGATAATGCTATTGCCTTAAATATGTAACATAATTTTATGCGTGAAACCACTCCCCTGGGACTTCATCAGGTAGATTACTTATTCGACATCAAATAAGAGCGTTTTAAAGCAGCGCATAATAAATTCCCTACTTTATAAGGTAGCTATACTCCAACAGTTTCCAGCTTTAATAAAAGTTTCGTGATTCGTTCCACCTTTACTAACAAACCCAGCCTGCAAAAGCTCTTTAACTAAATCCCTTCCTGTGTATTCAATGTGACAATTGCTAGGTTCTTTCGAGCATGGCGCCTGGCGCCAAGCTCCAAAGGTTCTTTTTGGCGCTCTGGTCTCTTCCTACTTTGCATCCCCCGGGCCTTTACGTCGCCGCACATTAACGAAGCAAAGCGCGTAAACCAAAAAGCGATGCGACACAAAGGACAAGCAGCGTGATTAAGATTGGTGAATCTGCGAGCGAATCTCCCGTTTGCGCTATTTCGCCGACGTCTGTAATCTTGCTAGCACTCTCAGCGTTAACTTCATTGGCAGTGTCTGTTGCGTCCGTTGCTTCTGTGGTGTCAGTAGCGTCAGGCGTATCAGGGACGTCTGGGGTATCGGGCGTATCTGGCGCTGGTTTTGCTGAGTCTTCAGTCCACTTTGCATAAACGGTCGTGTTAGTCGTGATTATTGCCAGTGACAAACCTAAATCGTCAAACTTAAACTCTTTGCCGTCCGAACAGGCTTTATCCGTATACCAACCTAGAAATTTATAGCCAGTGCGCGTTGGATCTGTCTCGGGATATGGGCATCTATTTCCGCTTGAGATGCAAGCGGTGCTAACGATGCTTCCGCCCTGAGAGTCGAACGTGACGTATACGAGTTCGCCCTCAGGTTCTGGCTTAGGATCTGGCGTTGAGGCAATTTCGTAAGTGTAGGAGGCGACATCACTTGATATCATGCCTTCGGCGACTGCAAGCGCTTTAATTGTTGTCGTCTTGCTAACTTCAATTGGGTTGCCTTCGTATTCGTTGCTATCAACGCTGGGCTCTGTTCCATCGGTAGTGTAGTAAATGGTGGCGCCTTGGGTGCTAGAGCTTAAATCTATAAATTGAACAGCGTCGTAAGCTCCCGCAGGAACACTGCTCTTTGGCGTTTCAACTTTGTCAGGTGTAGCAACGTTTATTGTCACCACAACTTCTGTTGGCGCGCCTTCGCTATCAACGTAGCTTGGGTAGTTCACCGTTCCTTTTGCAGTTAGCGTCTGCGCTTTTAAGTCGCTTTTGTTGAAGTTTTGCGGCGTTTCCCAATTGATGTCTGCAAAGTCGGTTTCTCCACACTTGTAAGTTATTGGCAAAACGTCTGGCAAGTCCCAGTTAGGGTGGTTGCCTTTGTCTGCTTCTGTTTGAAAGCCGCAAGCATCCAAAAACGCCATGTTAACATCCGCCGGCATTGTGCACTCTTTAAACTCGTAAGCCGCCGTTTCTGGGAAGCTAATATAAAGGGTCTTTGTGCCGCTAGCGTCATCTGCAACATAAGCTAGAGAACTGTCAAGGGTATTTCCGTTGAGCATTACGTCTACAGCGTCCGCCAATTTATAGTTAACGCCTACGGGCAGCGCCGCCAAGTTTAAGGGGAGAGAAGCAGTATAGCTTGTAAGGTGCTCAGCCTCGCCGTCTTCATCGCCTTCGGGCAACCAAGAAAGCGATACGCCTTCGTCGGTTTTGTCTTTAAAGTAATCTGTGACTTCAATTAATGCGTCCTCGCCCGTGCCTATTTTTACATACGTTGCCGCACTTGATAGGACCTTATGCACTTCAGGAGCGCTAAAACCTACGTCGATTTTTGAGATCACAGGTGTGTAAATGGCTGTAATTTTGCCGCTGAGTGCAGTCGAGAAACTATCAATTGTAAGCGTAGGTTGAGTAAGGTCAACGTCGCTGCCTGCTCCGTCCCACACCCAGTGGTCAAAGACTCTATTTTCTTGTTTAGGCGCTGTAATTGTTGTTGTGGCGCCGATATCAGAAGTTACGCCAAACGTGCTTGTCCATTGCGTGTTTAGAGCGGTGTCTTTGCAATTAACTTTAATCGTCTTTTGCAGGGTGTCGTCTAGCCGATAAGATGCTTCTACCTCTTCTGATTTCTCGCCATTAGTTTTCTCTGCCCAGAATACAAGTTTATAGGATGCACTGTTGTCTTCTAGGCACGTAAGCACAATCCCTGCGTTTGCGTCATAATCTTTCGGACCCTCGCCATTAATTTTGTATTTGATGGTTGCGCCTTGCGTCGCGCAAGTTGCTTTAACTGTAAGTTTGTTGCCATCTTCAAGGCGCATGACATCGCTATATTTAGTATAGGTGCCCGATATAGGACTAACAACCGGATCTACTACCTTTTCTTTCGGCACAACGGTTATGGTCACAGCACAGAATTTGCCCTCTGTACTCGCGACTTTATCTGAGTTTTGCAAGGACACATTCACCGTATACTGCGCGCTTTCCCCTGCAGGATTAGAAACCACACCGCCCACAATCAAACCACTTGGCCACGAAAGAGAACTGGTGTCAGTTGCAAGCTCTACGCTGGTGCCTCCCTGCACCTTTGCCCTGGCAACGCTGGGCAAAAGCGCTTTTAGGTCCGCCTCGGTAGTTCCCGCAGTAACCGTAAAGCTTGCGCCTTCCACACTTTCAATCGCGGGAGCGCCCGTTTCAAAGTAGTTTGTAGTGACATTTAGATAGCTTGTACCTTCTACATGTGCATCTTGGATTCCAGGGGTTGAACCGCCATCTGTACAAACAAGAGACACGTCACTGGCCTCAAGGGTGCTTGGAAATGCGAAGCCAATGTCTTTTTCGTCGGACATCACGAAGTAAAAGCGGTATTTTTCGCCGTAAGCGGCCGTCGTCGCTTGTTTGCCTGCGCTGTCTAGCCAGCGAATGCCGTCCACGGTTAAACTCTTGGTCTCGCCGCCGCTGGTGTATTTTAAAGTTGCTGATAAAGGCAAAGTTTTGCCTGCAACAGGACGCGCGACTTCTACCTGAATGTCTTTGGCGTATTCAACATAATCCGCCACCAAATTAACGTTCTTTTTCGGCATTGAAAAAGTTAGCGTTTGCTTGGTTATGTTTCCTACATAGTCAGAGAATGGTTCTAAACCTGACGATTTTTCCTCCGACCAGCGCCAAAAAACTTTATCGGAGTCCGTGGTTGCACCGTTTAGTGCAACTGTCGCACCCGCATTGTAGCTGCCGACAATTTTGCTGTTTAACCTCACCGCCCAGCGACTTGCACCTTTGCGCTGCCATAAATCGCCGTCGTGGTCGGTGCCATGCGAAATATAGAAGCCTTCCAAGTCCATGAAATAGGTGCCCTCAACGTAAGTGGACACCTGCTTGGCAAGCAGGCGATTGCCCGAGGCGCTTGTGCGGATGCCAATCTCAGAATCGGCGTCCACGCTGCCCTTGATGTAGGCGGTGCTTGCTATTCCGTCCTCCAAGAACAAATCATCTGCCGCGCCGTTGGTGCGCGTGTTGTCCTTCACCACCACCTTGCCTTTTAGGGTAATGTCGGAAAACGAGTCAACAAAAGCGCCGCCTCCGTTGCCAGTGCTGATGCTATTGCCTGTTATCGTGCAATTTTCTATTGTGGTGTCGCCCTCAACATACAAACCACCGCCGTCTTTCAAAGAGTTGTTGTTGGTGATTGTGCAGTTGTAAAACCCTACGTCCGACTTCTTGATATAAACACCGCCGCCATACCAATAATCACACTTGTTGTTGTCAATTGTGCAGTCGCTCACGCGCACCGATTTCTGGTTAATGTAGAGACCACCGCCTCTGCCTTCGGCAGTGTTGCCTTTAAGTTTAACGCCGCTTACCTCGCCTTCATTTGTGGCAAGGCGCACTTCTGAGAAGAAAATACCGCCGCCCGAGCCGTTGTCTCTTGTGTTGTTGTATGAAATGGATGCCGTTTTATCGCTTGAAATGACGTTGCAATAGGTGTAATAAAAGTAAATTCCGCCGCCTGCGGTGCTCGCATTGTTGTAGTCGATGGAGGAATTTTTCGTCATGCTTATTCTGGTCGCGTCACTTTTGGCATAAATTCCGCCGCCTCCACCCGTTGCATAATTGTGGCTAATTGAGGAATTTTCCATATATATGTTGGTGTCATTTTGATAGACATACACACCGCCTCCTTTACCATTTTCAGCATCGCCTGAGCTTTTATTGCCTTGAATGCTTGCGCCATTTTTCATGTAGAGCTTTGCCTCTTTATCGATGCGCACGCCGCCGCCATTTCTAGCTTGGTTACCCGCGATAGCAACATTATCAAGCGTAAGCGTTGTCCAATTTTCCGCCCAAATGGCACCACCTTCGTCAGAGGTATTAGCCCCTGTCACAAGGCCGCCCGTCTCAATTGTTTCATTTTCATAGAGAGAGCCATCTGCTGCGTTCCAAGCTGCGTAAAGAAACGTGGTTTTTTTGGATGACATAAGGGTCAAGTGCGCATTTTCATACAAGCGGAAGGTGTTATTGCTGCATTTATTCGTGATTTTGTGACCGTTCATGTCGATTGTTACGCTCTTGCTATCGGCAATATCAATCGTGCTGCTTGCAATCCAGTCGCACGCCATAACAATCACGATTTTTTCGTCTGAGTATCCCGCGCGTATCGCTTCGTCTATGGAGTAGTAATTTGTTTGCTTACCCTGCGCGTCAACTGAATAAGCGATCACCTCTGTATTCGCCGCGCGCGCCGTTTGAGGCGCTTGAGTCGCAAAACACGCAAGAGCAGCGAATATAAAGACTATCGCCGCGCAAACAAATTTTAGTTTGTTGTTTTGAAGGCCCAATTTGGCATGTTTAGGCACGATGCCCCTCCCTTTTGCGAAAGGCTTTAATTAACCCGCGATTTTAGCAGAAAGCTAACGCAATCAATAAGATTTTAAGCTGCGGCTCTTTTGGACCATAGCTCAAGATTTTTATATTTTTAAGTTCTTGCGCTAGCGTCAAGCAGGGTTTCTTCTTTTTGAATTTATAAAAATATGCGGCTTTTGCAGCGGATCATGATCAATTGAAAAACCAAC
>CAVJWZ010000028.1:0-19074 GCA_963653545.1 uncultured Eubacteriales bacterium
CGCCTCCAGGTTCTTCTTGATCTGCTCCTGCAGGCGGTTGGACTCGTTAAGTTCACCCATTTCGAGTCTAGTCATCGTTTCCGCCCTTAATCCGTTTCTGTATTCCTTTGACACTCTCCAAAAATGCTCTATCAACGGCGGTTTCGTCGTCAGCGATTCTCACACGATAGGCATCATATTCCGCGTGTGCTTTGGTCATAGCGCCCTTATGGCTTACCTTACCCGAGCCTTCAAGCACCCCTTTACCGTAACGGCTAGCAAAATCATCAAGCTCGCTAATCCAGTCTTTCATATACATCGGTTGGTGCTCTTCTGCTCGCATCTCCGCCAGGTCAAAGAAAGCGGAAACCAAGCGATTGAGCCTACCAAGCTCTTGTTCCGTAAGATAGTTCTTGGCTATCTCCGCTTCGCTACGCGTAGGCTGCTCACCCTCAAAAACAGTAAGACCCATGTGTGGCAGCGACGCATCGGCGCGCTGCATGATGACCTCCGCAGCCGTATGACCATGCGCGGCATAATGAATTTTATTCTGCACCGTTTTGAAGAAAAGAATAGACTCCTCACTTTTAGGGTTGTAATCCACGCTTGTCTCGTAAAGATCAAGCACTTGACGATAAAGCATTTTCTCGCTTGAGCGGATATCACGAATTCTCTGAAGAAGTTCTTTCCAGTATGTGCCACCACCGGCATTTTTAAGCGCTTTATCATTAAGCGTAAAACCCTTCTGCAAATACTCCTTCAGCTGGGCAGTTGCCCATTGGCGAAATTGCGTACCACGATTGCCACGAACGCGGTAGCCAACCGCCAAAACCATTTCGAGCGAATAATAAGCAACGTTATATGACTTACCGTCAGCCGCAGTTGTTCGGAATTTCCGAACAACTACATCCGAATCGAGTTCCCCTTCTTCAAAGATATGCTTTATATGCTCGCTAAGAGTTGATTTAGCCACCTGATACAACTCAACCATATGTGCTTGCGTAAGCCACATATTCTCACCGTGAAAAACACACTCTATCTCAGGTAAGCCATCCGATGTTTGATAAATGACAATATCGCCGGGCTTTGCGGGGACAATACTGCTAGATTTCATACCCGATCGCCTCCAGATTCTTCTTGATCTGCTCCTGTAGGCGGTTGGACTCGTTAAAGCACTTGGTAATCTCGCCGGTCAGGCGCTCCATCTTCTCCTCGAAGGGCTCACCGTCGTCTTGCGTATCGGCGATGCCCACATAGCGGCCGGGCGTCAGGATGAAGTCCTGCTTGGCAATCTCATCCAAATCTGCCACGGCCGAGAAGCCCTTCTCGGGCTCAAGCTCGCCGGTGCGGAACGCCGTGAAAACACCCGACACAACTTGATAAGAATAAGGATCTGGGCTCATTTTTCTCAGCTACCTTTGGATTATAAGCAAAAGGGCTGCAAAGAACACACCTCGCAGCCCTATATTCACTGGAGCCAGTGACAGGATTTGAACCTGCAACCCACTGATTACAAATCAGTTGCGCTACCGTTGCGCCACACTGGCAAAAAGCGACGCCGACTATTATGCCATAACTCCCGTTCCATCAAAAGCAGGAATAAAGCTCTCTTCACAAGATCCCCCTTCTTGCCAAAAATAATTCTCTATACCCAAAGAATCGGCATAGGTTAAAACTTCTTCATACTGCTCGGGAGTAACCACGCTATCGAGACAATAACGCTCCAAATCATCATTAGCACGCAAAGGGGTATATTGACCCATAATGCTCAGCACAATATTGCTTCCAAACCGCTCTTGCAAAAGCCGCAACACCTCAAATGATTCTTCAATATGACCAGGCAAAACAAGATGACGAACAATGACCCCTTTAGTCATAAGCCCTGTTTTTTTGTCAAATGTTGGCTTGCCTACCTGTTTGCACATTTCTTCAATTGCCGATAAGGCAATTTTGGGATATTCCGGAACGCGAGAAAGCTCACGCGCACTATGCGCAAAAGCGTATTTGAAATCGCTCAAGTAAATGTCTACCAAACCATCCACCAAAACAAGCGCCGAAGCACTCTCAAAACCCGAAGTATTATATACCACAGGAATGGTTAAGGTTTTTGCATCAGGCGCATCGGCAACGGACAAAGCTGCATTGTGATGCAACGTAGCAAGAGCCCGAGCAATGTGAGGCAAATAATGCGTTGGCGTTACCAGGTTGATATTTGCCGCATGTTGTTCATTTTGCAACTCAAGAAAAATATCACAGAGCCGCTCTTGCGTTATTTCAATGCCTGCTCCGTGAGCTAAATCATAGTTTTGGCAATATATGCATTTGAGGGGGCAATGCGCAAAAAATACTGCTCCGCTACCCTGATCGCCCACCAAACACGGCTCTTCCCACCAATGAAGAGCTGCCCTGCCTAGCACGAGCCTATCAGTTGCACCACAAACCCCTACTTCCCCACAAGAACGATTCACTCCACATGAACGAGGGCACAAATTGCAATGTTGATAATAATCCATACCGAGATTTACAAAATTTTTGGCTTTATCTTAGCGGTGATGATCATGGCGCCCGCAGCACTCATGATCTGGGTCATCGTGACCGCCACAACAATCATCATGATCATGGCCGTCATGACCATAAACTTCTTCTGCACGCGACCAATCAAGACCAAATTCGCGAGCTGCATCCTCGCTACCAAAAACAAGCGCAAGAGCAGCAGGCGAAAGCGAGCTCCCGCCAACAACGGCTAATAACTCCAAAAGATGAAACCCTGCTTCTGCCTGAGGAAAAATCATGTCTTTATCATCTGCAGCCGTCAAGGCAGCAGCCAACTCGCCCATCATGATTTCTACCGTGTAGGTTCCTTGATATGAACGGTTGCGTAATGCGTCAAGAAACGCTGCATGAACAGGTGAAATACAATTTATTGCGAGCGCCTCTTCAAGCAAATCTTCTGCATCAAACAGCTTTCCTGAAAGCCTATAAGACGAATCTGCCTCAATTAAACTAACAACCGTTGCAGCATTATAGAGCGTAAGAGCAACTTTAGACGCTTGACCAGCACCAGCACCTCCCATGAAAGAAACCTGCGAAGCAACGGCGCGCAATAACGGTTGCACCGTATCAAACACATCAGAAGAACCACCAGCAACAATCATGAGGTTGCCCGCATGAGAAAACGCATCCTGTGCAACCATGTCGCGAACAACCAGTGGCGCATCAAGTGACTGCCTGTTGTTTACCTGCGCGAGCGCACTGAGTTCTTGAGCGAACACAGGCGTAGTAGGGCTTAAATCAACAAGAATAGCCCCTTCTTTGGTGCTTGATAAAAGACCAGAAGAGCCGAAATAAATATCTTCAAGGCTCGCCTGATTTTGATGATAGGTAAACACCACATCAGCATCACTCGTGCCTGAAGCAGCCGAAAAACCTTCTTGTACTAAAAGCGCACTCAGTCTCTTGCCAACTTCGGTATCACCAACAAAAATAAACTTCTGATCATAAGAAGTCATGCCTATTCACCTCTTACTTTATGAGCAATGCGATCGGCCACTGACATGGTTGAGCGCGAATCTTTTCCCCAAAAGGCAACCGCAAGCATACCAGGACCAACATGGCTTCCAATTACTGGCCCTATGCGCGACTCCACAATTATTGCCGATTCATCTGCGTTATGAAGAAGACCAACTAACCGTTCGGCATCTTTAGGACAATCACTGTGCCCTATAACAACATTATGACCAAAAGCGTCATCCGCCTTGCGCTTTTCATAATAGTCAACCAAAGCTTTTATGCCCTTTTTTCTACCACGCACAACGCTAGTAAGCGCCAGTTTGCCCTCATCATCAATGGTAAGCAACGGTTTAACATCAAGCTTTGCACCCGCATAAGCTACCGAAGAAGGAATACGACCGCCACGACGAAGAGCACCTAAATCGTCAACCATGAACTCCTCGTCAATGAAAAAATGAGCCTCTTGAGCCCAATCGGCAAGCTCTTTTGCGCTTAAGCCCCGTTCACGCTGACGAATTGCCTCATATACCAAAAGAGCTTCTGCGATAGAAGCAAGCTTGGTGTCAACTGCATACAATTCCAAATCGGGATAGGCTTCTTTTGTTTGTTGAAGAACAGTTTGAGCAGTGTCGAAGGTGCCCGTAAGACCACTTGAAAAGCTCAAAAACACCGTTGGTAACTCTTGACGATACGCCCACTCAAATGCCTCTTTAAACGCCATGATGGGGATTTGCGCTGTTTTTGGCTCTTCGCCTTTTCGCATTCCTTCATAAAACTGATGATCGGTAATTGACTGGTACAAATCATCAAGATATTCACCCGAACTATCAGAGTAGGGATATTTTAAAAGATAGATGCCTTCCTTATTGATAAGCTCATAAGGCAAATCGCAACACGAATCAATAATAAGATTACATTTGAAACTCATAAGAGTCCTCTCTTTGCTTTACGTAGTGGTGGCGCGAGGAGCACGACATCGCAACAGCACGGTATCGCACCATGCAACCAAAGCGCACTACTATATTGTCATCAAGAAAGACCAAGTAAATCAGAAACCAACTTGCGGCGGCGGTGAAATAAACCATATTCCAAGCCAACGGGATATGAATGAGGATTCAATATACGCTTTTGGCTTTCATCCAGTGTTGCAAGTTGCTGTTTACAATACGCTTGAGCAACCATAGCTTGGCGGTATTCGTCTTTAAGTACCACCTTGCCATCTCGCGCCAAAGGCTCCAAAAGGGTAATGAATGTTTTGCCTTTAAGATCTTTTTGGCGCAACTCATCGGCAGGGTCAACAATATGCTCAAGAGCAACGCCTCTGTTAATATCAAAAACCATATCCCCTGCGAGCAATCCAGAATCGTGATAGTAACGGCGAATATCTAACACGCCTGGCACAGTAAGTTTTGCCGCCTGGCCCGAAACTTTAACGCAATCTTGCCAAATACCCTCTTTTTTTTGTACGGCGGAAAGTTTATATACGCCACCTAGCGCTGGTTGATCATACGCTGTTGCAAGCTTAGTGCCAACACCCCATGAACTAACCTGAGCGCCCGATTCTTTGATGGATTTGATGGTATATTCGTCCAAATCATTCGACAGAACAATGCCTGTATCAACAAGGCCCGCTTCATCGAGCATTTTACGAGCCTCAATAGCGCGCCATGATAAGTCACCCGAATCGATGCGAATTGCCGCAAGATGCTCGCCGCGCTCTTTCATTTCAAGGCCAACCGTGATGGCATTTTTGATTCCTTGGGTAATGTCATAAGTATCAACAAGCAGCACACAATTTTTGGGCATGATATTTGCATATGCCCTAAATGCTTCAAGTTCGCTTTCAAATGACATAACCCACGAATGAGCATGCGTGCCAGAAACAGGAATATCAAAAAGCTCGCCTGCCAATACATTAGAAGTGGAAGCGCAACCGCCTACCACGGCAGCACGCGATGCGCGCACGCCGCCCGACTCACCCTGAGCTCTGCGCAATCCAAACTCAGCAACAGGAGTTTGGGCTGCTAAGCATACGCGCGCAGCCTTTGTTGCAATAAGTGTTTCAAAATTTATGCAATTCAATAAAGCTGTCTCAATTAACTGACACTGAAGAATAGGACCTGTTACCCGCACCAGTGGGTCGTTAGGAAAAACAACCGTGCCCTCACGAACCGCTTCAACATCGATACTCAACTCAAGATTTCTAAGATAGTGCAAAAAATCAGGGTTGAACAATCTGCCTCCGCCGGGCGCATCCAGCGAAGCCAAGTAGGCAATATCATCATCCGTGAACGAAAAGCCTTCTATCACCTCAGCAAGATGAGACATTCCACACGCAATCGCAAACCCACCCTCAAAAGGATTTTGCCTAAAGAACGCATGGAAACAAGCCTGCTCATCAAGCTTGTTGCACTCCCAATATCCTTGCGCCATGGTTAACTGATATAAATCGGTTAACAGCGCATAGTTATCCGTTCTCATGCGACTCTCCTCCTGCGGTATGGCGGCGGCGACGCGATTTTTTATAAGGCGTGGCGTGAGACATTTGCTCTACGCGCTCTCCGGTATGCCGAGATTGTTTTTGTGCTTGCGGTTTTTTGCCTGTCTGATTTTGGGCACCTCGCAACCCAGAAGATTTTTGCCCCGGACGCCTTGCAGTACCGCTAGGCCTTTTCTCATCCTTGCGAGAAGCGTTATTTGCAGCTTTATTTCGATTGTTTGACTGAGTAGAGTTTTTAGCAGAACTCTTCTTACCTGAATTCTGTCGTTTGTTTTCTGATGCAGATTTTTTATTGGCTGAAGAGGCGTTTTTTTCTTCTTTTGCCAAAGGCGTCTGAGCATTCCGAGCATGAGAGGCGCTGTTATTTGTTCGCCTCCTGCGACGGCGGCGACCAGAGCGCGCCTGCTCCTTTTCTTCATTGCGCTTCTTAGAGTTTTCGTAAGTTGCAGCATCCGCCAGCTTTTCTTCTGCGGTAAACGTAGTAACTTCTAAGGTGGTTAACGATTCCGAAATCGAATATTTGTTGGCACTGGAATATTGCTCGACCGTAGCAGCACGCACCAAATTAGGACGCTTGCCTTCTCCGGATACTTCCATCTCACTCAAAGGAATTTTTACCGAATGACCATCTTCCAACTGCAACGTAATACGCTCACATGGCACGTTAATTTCAGTGACCTTAGCCTCCCCCATGCCTTCAACCTTGACTTTACTGTTGAGCTTAGGAGAACGAGCATTAACCTCTTTATATGTTTCGTACTCATAGCGCAAACAGCACATCAAACGCCCACAAACGCCTGATATTTTTTGAGGATTGAGCGATAAATTTTGCTCCTTTGCCATACGGATAGAAACGGGAGAAAATTCCCCGCCTAACCGTTTGCAACAAAGCTCCTGACCACAATGACCAAGCCCGCCAATAATGCGCGCTCCATCACGAACGCCAATTTGACGCATATCAACACGAATATGAAAATGAGCTGCTAACTTGCGAACAAGCTCACGAAAATCAATGCGGTCTTCTGCTTCAAAATAAAAAACTGCCTTATCGCCATCAAAGAGAAACTCAACTAAAATTGGTCGCATCTCTTCATTGGTTTGTGCTGCGAATTCCTTAAAAACCACAAGGGCTTCATCACTTTGTTTAGAAAGTTCTTGTGCACGAGCAATATCCTCTTCGCTCGCCAAACGCAAAACAGGCTTTAAAGGGCTTTTGAGTTGCGCGATAAGCTCATCGCTTACTTCCATAACATCAGCCGTTGCTGTTGCAAACTCTACGCCACGCTCAGTTGAAACAATTACCTTATCACCTGCATGAACGTCTATATCATTAGGATCAAACCAAAGAACCTTTGGCCCGACTTGCATTTTAATTGGTGCTACCCGAACCATGTAAAACCTTTCTTATCTCAAAGAGAAGTACATCAAGGCACGTCTCTGGAGAAACATTATAAGCTATAGCCTCATCACAGCGATACGCTTCACGCAATACCCCCACGAGCTCCGAGGTCTGAATACGAGAAGCGATTTTTACAAGATATTCTTGAGAATCAACATTAACTACCAGCTCGGGAGTTTGCGATGTAATCATCATTACATCACGCAACCAAGAGCGAATAATGGCAGTGAGTTGTTTAAGGCAGCGCGTAGTAGCAGCGCTCAAGGCGCGTTTTTGACGAGCTTCAATTTGCTTGATAGCACTTCGTGCTAAAAAATCCGAAGACTCATTGAGTTCTTTTTCGTGCTCTGAGCGAACGTTATCTAAAGGAGCCTTTGCGCGCTCTAAAATTTCTACCGCAAAATCAAGCACATCGCGGCTATCGGCATATTCGAGCCCTTCAAGAATTTCTATCACTCTGCGCCTGAATTCTTTACGCTCTGAACTGCGCGCAAAAGAAAACGCATTGGTGATAGAACCATCACAAGCTTCGATGGCAATACGGGCGTATTCAAGAGAAACTCCCGTGTTTTGTGAAACGATTCCCGCCGCCTGCGTTGCAGGAATATGGCGAAACGGAACCACCTGACAGCGCGAAACAATTGTTGGCAAAACAGCCTCACGCGTTCTTCCTAAAAGAATAAAAATAACACCTTCCGGAGGCTCTTCAAGCGTTTTGAGAAAGGCATTGGCTGCCTGAGTGCCCAGTAAATCAACCCTATCAAGAATATAAACCTTGCGCTTGGCGCGAATGGGAGCCAGCATAGAATCCGCTACGATATCGCGAATTTGATCAACAAGATATCCGTGTACACCCTCAGGAGCGTAAAAACGAACATCAGGGTGATGTTTTCTTTCAATGCGCTTACAATCGTCACATTCTTTGCAGCCCTGTTTTTCACAAATAATAGCCTGAGCAAAAGCATATGCCGCTGCTGTTTTGTTAGACCCTGAAGGGCCCGTAAAAAGATAGGCGTGCGTTACTCGCCCTGAAGAAATAGTGGCTCTGAAAAACTCACGAACCTTAGGTTGCCCAAAAATCCCTTCAAAAACATCTTTCAAGCCAATCAAACCCCGTCAGAAATTTGAGCTTTATGATCGGTGTTGCGCTTGTTTATGGCTTCAAAAAATTCAGGCTTTAAAATATCGGATGAATCGCTCCATCCAAAAACATCCTTAAGCTCAAAAAAGATTTTTTGAGCAGTTTGATTTTTAGGACCCGACGAAGAAACAACTCGCACTCTTTCAGGGTTTTCGGCGGCAATACGGAAAAACCCCTGATTAACCCGCGTATGAAAATCGGCGCCTTCAAGCTCAAGCCTATCGGCGTTTCCATGATGGGTTGCCCTGAGTAAGCCCTCTTCAGCAGAAGCATCAGTGGTAAGCAAAATGGTCCGACACGGATGAACCCCTTGGCAAGCAAAGCCATTAGCTTGGCGAACAAATTCCTCAGGCAAGCCGCGCCCGTACACCTGATAGGCAATTGTTGAATCATAGAATCTATCAAGCAAAACCACCGCACCGCGAGCAAGCGCTGGAATAAGAACTTCACGAACAATTTGAGCTCGAGCAGCTTCGTAGAGTAAAAGCTCTGTTTGATCAGCCATATTTGAATTTTCAGGATCAAGCACCAGAGAGCGAATTGACTCGCTGATAGATGTTCCACCAGGCTCTCTCAAACATAAAACTTCCCTACCCATTGCCCTAAGACACGAAGCGAGAAAGGTAATATGAGTGGTTTTACCAGCGCCTTCTCCGCCTTCAAACGTAATTAAAACGCCAGGACCTTTAATTTCATCTTGATTACTACTCACTGGTTTCCTCATTATTGCGCAAATAAATAGAATTACCCTTGGTATCTATACCAACAAATACTGGAAAATCATGCACCGTGACTTCACGAAGAGCCTCTGTACCTAAATCATCATACGCTAAGGTTCTACATGAATCTATGTGCTTAGCAAGAAAAGCAGCAGCACCGCCTGTGGCAACAAAATAAATCGAAGAATACTCCATACAGGCTTGACGCACTTCTTCTGATCGAGCCCCTTTGCCAATTGTTGCAGTTAGGCCGCGTTTGTAAAGCTCTGGTGCAGCAAAATCCATACGAGAAGCTGTTGTTGGGCCAATAGCCCCAAAGGGACGTCCCGCTGCCGAAGGAGTGGGCCCTGCATAAAAAATAATTTGACCGCTCAAGCCATACGGCAACATACCCGACTTATCAAGCTCACCTAACAAGCGTTGATGCCCTGCATCACGCAAGGTATATATTGTTCCGTTGAGCAAGCAAGCTTCGCCCGCGCGCAGAGAGCGGGCATCGATTTTTGAAAGCGGAAGATTAATAGTTTTATAGTTCAACGGTAACCCTCCTCATGGCTGAACAGCCCATATTAATAGCAACGGGCAAGGCCGCAATATGGCAAGGAGCCGTCATAACCTTAACGCCCAAAGCGGTGGTGTCTCCGCCTAAGGCACCCGCACCAATTCCCGTTGCATTAACAGCAGCAAGAAGCTCCTCTTCAAAGGCTTGCACTTCTTTGTTGGGAGCAGGCTCGTTAAGTGGACGCATCAAAGCACGCTTTGCTAAATTGGGAACCTTATCAAAGGTTGAACCAACACCAACACCAATTACAAGCGGAGGGCATGCATTGGCAGCCTTTTCGCGAACACACTCAACAACAGCATCAATTATCCCTTGACGACCCTCAGAAGGAGTAAGCATTACCACTCTACTTGCGTTATCCGAGCCGCCCCCTTTAAGCATAATTCGCATGCGAGCAACGCCTGGCTCAGGAACGTAGCGCCATTCACAAAAGGCAGGAGCATTGGTTTGCGTATTAGTTCTATCAAAAAGAGCATCGCGAACAACCGACATGCGCAGTTTAGAATTTTTAAACGCCGAGGCAACGGCACTATCAACATTAGCAAAAACGTTTCCGTCCATCTGAATGCCTGGACCGATTTCTAAACAAACCCAAACCGTTCCCGTGTCTTGACAAATGGGTACATGATCAGCCGCAGCAATTTCAGCATTTTCAACCAGCTGGTCAAGTACAATACGAGCGCGCTCATGAGTTTCTTTATTTCGCGCAGCAATGAGTGCCTCCTTAATATCTAAAGGAAGCACGGTTGCTAAACGAGGAATGTGAACCAGAAGCGCATCTGCCACCGTGTTAGATGAAATAGTTTTCATAGCCTCACTACCAAACTCGCTTCAAACGTTATTACTCGGGTAAATTCTCTAAGCCCTTCGCCACGCTTGCCGCAGATTCGCGAAGCGCAGCCATTTCTGTATCGGTGAGGTCAAACTCAACAATTTCTTCAACACCCTGTTTTCCAAGACGAGCAGGAATATTCATATAGAGATCATGCAAGCCATACGGGCCATCAATATAGGCACATACACTCATAACCTCTTTAGAGTCAGTCAAAATTGCCTCAACCATTTTTGCGATAGAGGCACCAGGAGCATAATAGGCAGATCCTGTTTTTAAATGAGCAACAACTTCTGCGCCGCCCTTAACGCAACGCTGCACGACTTCATCAACCTCTTTGGCAGATAAAAGCTCGGTAATGGGAGTGCCTTTTACCGTGGTATAGCGAGGCCAGCAAACCATACCCTCACCATGAGCACCCAAAGCCCAAGCAACTACATCGGCTGGATCGCAACCAAGTTTTTCGCATACCGCAAAAGAAAGACGAGAAGAATCAAGAACACCACCCATGCCCATTAAACGGTTTGACGGAAGCCCCGATTTTTTGAAAGCAAGGTAGGTCATAACATCAAGAGGATTAGTTACGCAAATATAGATTGCGTTGGGCGAAGCCTGTATGGCAGCTTCAATAACCGAAGACATAATCCCTGAATTAACCCCTAATAAATCTTCACGTGTCATACCAGGTTTGCGCGCAATACCTGCCGTAATAACAACAATATCGGAATCTTTCGTAGCCTCATAATCGTTGCTGCCCACTACTGAAACGCTAAATTTTTCAACCGAGCGCATATGCATCATGTCAAGAGCTTTACCTTGAGGAAGCCCCTCAGCAACATCAACAAGAACAACATCTGCCAAATTTTTGGACGCGATAATATGCGCTGCCGTTGCGCCAACGTTGCCTGCACCTACGATAGTGACTTTACTCATTATTCCTCCTGAAATACCATATTTTTAGGCGGTGCCAAACTGGCACCCGCAGTTTATTCATCTTACTCTTTTGCAGCAAAAAAAGCACCTCACCCGCAAGCATCGCAGGCATCGCAACAAATACGCCAAGCATAGATTGTGTGGAGCTATAAGACGTTTCTTCTTTCAAAAAGTTATAGGTAATTGAAAGATGTTAATCACCTATAACCTGTAAGCTCTACGTTCAAACTCAAACTTGCCTCTATCTTTATTTCTCAGAATCCGAAGAAGCTTTTTTTGAGGTTGATTTTTTCGCTGTTGTCTTTTTCTTGGTGGTGGTTTTTTGTGCTGTTTTTTTGCCTGATTTTTTCGCAGCCGCCTTTGCTTCCTTTTTCTTTGCAGCTTCCGCTTTTCCAGGACAACCAAAGTTAGGGCACAGCTTCCAAGGGCCTCGGTTAGTGGTAACAATAACTAACGGCGCACCGCAATGCTCGCACACTTCTTCCGTTGCCGTAAGCGCACCATATTGAGGAAGCGGATAGCCCGTGCCACACTCATCATAATTCTCACAACGAATAAAGCGCTTAAGGGTACGCGGATTTTTATGGGCAACTAACGAAGCTTTTTTGCCCTGCTCGGCGCACGCGGGGCAAGTACCAACCACTAAATCAGGTTCCTTGTTGGTTTCACATTCCGGATCAATGCAAAGCACCCGAGGTTTAGAACGAAAGGCGGTAACCTTAATTTGAGGCATACCACAGGTTGGACAAACCTCCTGCAAAGCCTCAATCTTTCCTTTGGGAAGCGGATAGGTTACATCGCAATCAGGCCAGCCGGCACACCCAATAAACATCGAGCGCGTTTTTTGCGATGTACGCAGCTGAAGATCTTTACCGCACTGAGGGCACGGCCCCACATAAGCATCCGCCGCAACAGCATCTGCAAGCGCATCTTTTACTTCCTCGGAGTGAGGAATGAGATTAGCAAGCTCTTGAGCAAGCAAATCCCTTGAATGTGTTACTACTTCTTCTTTGCTTGAAGACCCTGCCGCAATTGAGGTCATTTCTTCCTCAAGATCAGCCGTCATATCGGGGCTGGTAACGTGGGGGGCAAATTTTCCGAGCGCATCAATAACCGCAATACCAAGCTGAGAGGGCTCAAGCGGATCATTTTGCACATATTTAACGGTATATAAACGCTCAATAATAGAGTGTCGTGTTGATTTTGTTCCAAGACCAAGCTTTTCCATCTCTTGAATAAGCTTGCCTTGCGAATAACGCGCAGGTGGCTCGGTTTGCTTTTTTGTTTTGGTAGCGCCCCTAAAAGTTACCGTTTCACCCTCAGCAAGGGCGGGAAGTTGTTCGTCTTTTTTAAGACCATAGGGATAGACTGCTCTAAACCCTGGTACTGCCAACACATCCCCTTTAACCACAAAGGGTTCTTGATTTACTTCAAGCGTAACCTTCGTTCCTTCAATAATGGCAGGATCAGAAAGCGTTGCCATAAAGCGTCGCGCAATTAAGTTATAGAGCTTATATTCAGCAGGAGCAAGCTGTTCTGGCGTTGCCATATTGGTTGGATGAATAGGCGGATGATCGGTGGTTTCTGTTTTTCCGCGCGTTGCCGTGAGCTTACCTTTTTTAAGCAGATCATTTGCGTAAGAGCGATAAGCCGGGTTGCCCGAAATGCGCTTCAAAATATCAGCTAAATCAAGCGAAGATGGATACACGGTATTATCAACGCGGGGGTAAGAAATGTAGCCATCCATATATAAACTTTCGGCAAGGCGCATAGTGCGCGCAGGGCTCAACCCTTCAGCGCTTGCCGCTGCCATTAACGAGGTGGTATTAAAAGGAATGGGCGGTTGAACTTTTCGCTTCTTCTTCTCAACCGATGCCACCCGCCCCTCTTGTGCATTGCTAACATGCTCCATAACAGCATCTGCCAGTACTTCTTTTTTAAAACGAGCTGTTGCATGCGGGGCGGAAAAATCCATCTCACCGTGATTAAAATCGCCCTTTATAACCCAATAATCTTCAGGAACAAATGCCATACGCTGCCGCTCGCGCTCTACAATAAGCGCAAGTGTTGGCGTTTGCACACGCCCCGATGAGCGCACATTTCCATATCCGGCAAATTTAACAATGGTTAAAAAGCGCGTTAATACCGCACCCCAAATAAGGTCGATATCTTGGCGCGATGCACCTGCCTGAGCAAGATTGGTATCCAAATCAACCAGGTTGGTAAACGCTTTTGTTATCTCTTCTTTGGTAATAGCCGAATAGCGAGCACGCGCAATAGGAGCAGTATCGTTTGCTTCTTTAACGCAGGTTAAAACATCAGAGCCAATCAACTCACCCTCGCGGTCAAAGTCGGTTGCGATGATGATTGAATCGGCCTTTTTTGCCAAATTTTTAAGTGAGCGAATAATGTCCTTTTCTTTTGGCAGCTTTTCAATTGGCGCATATACCAAATAAGGAAGCGCATCCATTTTCCAAGCTCCAAGTTCAACTCCCTCAGGAGTAAATGGCTTCTTTTTTTTGAACGGTGGTTTGGGAAGACTATCAGGAAGTGACGCAGGAATAGCCACGCCATCGGCGTCAACGCCAACCCATCCCCCTCTTTTTTTATAGACGAGTTGTGGAACAAAATTGGGCTCTAAGATATGACCTCTCATACCAATAGTAACCCACTCTTCACCATCACGCTCAAAACGATATATCGGCGTTGAATATACCTTATCGGCCTTTGCTTTTGTTACTCCCAGTAACTCAGCAATTTTTTGAGCAGCAATATTTTTCTCTGTAACAACCAGCTTCACACGATACCCCTCTCATGATTTTACGTGCGTGGGGACAATTCCCTTTTCTCAGGTACTTGGCTCGTAAGGATACACGAACTCAAGAATAAGGGGAAATAAAAGATTGCAGCAAAAAAAGAATCTACGAAAATTTCTAGAAAGTTTTGAAGCAATTACGCGCTTGCTTTTTCGGCATCTAAAACACTCTGCATTGCTGCAATAGCGCATTCAAGCTGGCTGGCATCGGGCTCATTGGTGGTAAGACGCTGCATTTGCATACCGGGCCATAAAATTATTTTTACCAAAGCGTTATCAGGGTGCGAACCTGCCCATTTCACGGTTACTTCATACGAAAGACCAGCAATAACAGGCAAAAGAATAATCCTCGAAAGCAAAACGAGCAAAAATTTACCAACGCTATCGGTGACGCCAAAGCCAAGAATTACCTTATCAAGCGGCACAATGGTAAAAACAAGAATGGCTATTATCATAACCATGATAAGAAAGGCGGTACCGCAGCGAATATGCAAACGCGGAAATGAGCGAGCATTTTCAGGGGTAAGCGCTAAACCATGCTCATAACAGTGAATGGTTTTATGCTCTGCCCCATGGTAGGCAAACATGCGCTTAATATCTTTCATGCGACCAATAAGCCAAACGTAAAAAACAAAAATTGCCACACGCGCAAAGCCATCAATAAGATTCCAAGCAAGGGTGTTGGTATCATAATCGCCTACAACAATATTTGACACCAAGGCAGGCAAAAAGATAAACAAAGCCAAGCCCAAAACCACTCCCATAAGCACTGAAGCTACCATTGCGCCTTTACCAAACGCATCCTTTTCAGAAGAGGAAGAATCGGCCTGCTCGCTCTCAGCACTCTCATCATCTTCCATGGCATAATTGGCAGCAATCTCAAGCGCCTTATACCCAATCAACAAAGAATCAACCAGCGCAACACAACCTCGAATACAAGGCCATGAACACCAGCCCTTAGCTCGATTGTTTGATAAATCGTGCCGTTCAGTATGCAGGGTGCCGTCAGGCTTTCGCACTGCGGCAGCCCAGCATGTTTTGCCACGCATCATAACGCCTTCAATAAGCGCTTGCCCACCAATGTGTGTTTTATTATTGCCGTCTTCTAAAAACGCTCTTTTTACTTCAGATTTAGCCATAAAAGTTACTGCTACTGCCCGCGTATCCCGAACAGCTCAATCGCGCGTTATGTGCGGATAAGGATTTCCACAGGTCATCTTACCCTCAGAGCATGTTCCTCGAACGCAAGGAGCACCCGCATCCATAAAAATATAAGGAGCCGTTGGCTTTACCAATTCAAGCATTCTATGAGCCATTTCTCTGATTTCCCACTGGGCACGGTTACAACAACGCAAACTAAAAAAGTGCAACAGCTCACGAATATTCATGGTAATAACAATTTTTGTTTCAGCAGCATTGGGCAAAAGATAACGAGCATCTTCTGCAGGAATGCCCGCATCAAGAAGCTTTTGATACCCTTCCAAAACCGCCTTGATAGCCTCATCAAACACACGATTTGCCTCTTCGTTTGACGAAACAGTCTCGGGCTTAATAATGTTAACGCCCTCGGTAAACTTTACATAGCGCTGCGATTGCTGATTAAAACTTGCCAACCTATGACGCACCAACTGATGAGTGAGCGCGCGAGAAACCCCATCGACAGCAAAGGTATAACTCACATGTTCAAGCGTTGAAAAATGGCCTGACTTCATAATGGTAGCCAAAACGCTCTGAACTCGCTCGGGTGGCATGGTTTCCATCAACTCTTTAGCGCCTACCGGTGCATAGCAAAGACGAGCTGCCGTAGCAACGGCACGCTCAGGATTTTCAGGATACTGCAAAAGCTCAACATTCATAGTTTATAGCCTTTCAAACTGATCTTTCCCAACACCGCAGATAGGACAAACAAAATCATCAGGAAGTTCATCGGCGTATTCAATGTGCCCGCACACTTTACAACGCCAAGCAGTCTTGGATGTTGCTCCTTCGCCTGCCGCCTTAGCGCTGGCCGCATCTGACTGAGCATCATCACCTTCGTTATAACTTGATGCCCGAGGCGGTGTTTTTCCTCCCTTTACCTGGTGATAATAGGAGTAGGTCATACTGGGAACATCAGAGCAAACTTCTGCGGAGCGCACCTCTCCAACAAAAAGAAGGTGGCTTCCTAGATCAAGCTGCTGAGTTACCGCAACGGAAAAGTGAGCAGCTGAACTCTGACACAGATAAACAAGACCAAGAGAAGAAACATCCGTTTCGTATTCTGCGAACTTATCAAACTCTGCACTCGAATGAAATCCAAATGTTCCAATGAGTTCCATAGAGGCACTTTCATCAAGAACAGCAACTTCAAATTTCTTCGATTCAGCAATGGCCTGAGCAGTATAGTTTTCCTTATTAACGGCAACGCTCACCTGAGCTGGAGTAGAGGTAACCTGGGCAAATGTATTAACAACACAACCTACCGGCTTACCATCTTTTTCTGAAGAAATAACATAGAGCCCATACGACAAACTCCTAAATGCTTTACGATCGATCATATTCCCTCCTAACCGATAAACTCACCAATAGTATATCGCAGCAGCAAGACGCAAAGAAAAAGCCCAAGGCGAACGGGCGCCTCGGGCTTTATGGTTTACTAAAAAAGAAACCTCTATTCAGCAGCAGCCTCTTCAGAAGGGGCCTCTGCAGCTTCAGGTACTTCAGGTGCTTCTGTTGCCTGAGCAGCAGGTGCCTCAGAAGTTGCTTCTTCAGTGCTTGCAGCCTCTGCAGCTTGAGCGGCTTCGCCGGCTTCCGCCTCGGCGCTTTGAGCTTCTTCAGCAGCCTTAGCAGCAGCCTCTTCTGCCTTCTTAGCATACTCAGCAGCGCGCTCTGCCTTCTTGGCAGCCTTAGCTTCACGCTCTTCGCGCTTCTTTGCCTCTGCAGCCTCTACAGCAGCAGCACGTTCTGCCTTCTTGGCAGCCTCACGGGCAGCAACTGTTTCTTTTGCAGCGCCAAATTTATCGGCAAAACGCTGTACACGTCCACCAGAGTCAATAAGTTTCTGCGTACCAGTAAAGAAAGGATGACATGCATTGCAAATGTCAACGCGAATCTCAGGCTTAGTAGAACGGGTTTGAAAGGTGTTGCCGCAGGTGCAAGTAACCGTGCAATCAACGTAATCGGGATGAATGTCTTTTTTCATTGATTCTCCTCACTAATGCCTTGGTTTCCGACCAAGGCGAAGACAAGCTTATAAAGTGTACCACATGCACACTTGCGCACAAGAGCTCTTCACAAAAGAATATGGTGAACTTTTGCGTATTTAAACCGCAAGAAAAATTCTACCTTGCAGATACTGCCCTGCGATACAGCGTTTTAGGCTGCAACTCAGACACAGTGGCATCAAACCTTGAAAACATTGTGTACTTAGAACTTTGCCGCCGAGGGTATACCGTTAATGTTGGCAAGTTTGGCAAAAGCGAAATTGATTTTGTTGCCGTTAAGCAAAATGAAAAACTCTATGTGCAAGTTGCTCAAAAAATCAGCTTAGCAACAACCGAGAACCGTGAGTATGCACGATTGTTAGAGATCAGAGATAACTATCCTAAATATGTTCTTACAACAGATGACTTCTCAGGGGGAAACTATGAAGGCATCAAAACAATGCACGTTGCAGATTTTCTTCTAAGCAGTAGCAACCAAATATAAGGCTTATGCTGCCAGAATGGATGAAGAATAAACAGCGCTCTGACATATAGGCAGACACCTTAATTTGAGTATCTTGAAGTGTTTGCCAAAAGCTCTCTGTGATTATTGTTCTGCAAGCACGGAGAGTCTTCCATGCTCGGGTTAGATCCTTCGCTTCGCCCGAGATAATAATTTGACCTGATCAAAAAACCATCAGCTCCCCCGCGCTAGACAGAAGAACTGATGGTGATAGGTATGGCTTAAAAACTCTTTAGCCCTCTTGTATAGGTGCCCTCTCCTTCTTTGATTACGTGATTAGAAGGAGAAAGCGGGGACAACGCCACTTGTATAGTCGGCGGAGGAGTAGGTGT
Source organism: uncultured Eubacteriales bacterium (assembly GCA_963653545.1). Classification (GTDB taxonomy): domain Bacteria; phylum Actinomycetota; class Coriobacteriia; order Coriobacteriales; family Eggerthellaceae; genus Anaerotardibacter. Next base: position 18,428 of record CAVJWZ010000028.1, read on the forward strand.
AGTACGGACTGCCAGTGCTCACACGGCCGAAGAAGCTGGTGTTGTTCACACGAGGCGAACGCTCCCACCAACCCGTGTAGTAGACACCAGCCGGACTAGAAGAACCATCCCGAGTTTTATCCATGTTTTTAATATCGTCATTAGTGCCCGTTGGGTTAGTTACGTTAGTTGTACACCAAGCATACTGAGAACCTTCATTTTTGAAGTATCCAGATGAAATGTATCCTTTATCTTCACCAAAAAGTTCGCTGTAAGAGATAAGCCAGAAGGCATCAGTGGAAGTAGTTTCCGTCCAGCCATCAGTTTTGTTGCCAGCTGTTGATTTCTTGGTGACCGATTTAACAGCATCTTTAAGACCAGAAAGACCAGTTGCTACGTAGCCTTCAGTGTTGCTACCACTACCGAATACAGTCTTATACATCTCTGAACCAATCCAACCACCTGCGTTGGTGCGCTCATTATTCATCGCCTTAGCCGTAGGCAGCGAATGCGTTGCCATGAAGGTTACCGTTGAGCCATCGCCACTGTTGGAATCAGTTGAATCATTAAGGTGTTCTCCTACCTGGATGATACGAAATTCTACAAAGCGGTCGGCAAAGGTTTGTACGGTATCTTCTTTCCAGATGGTGTAGAGGTGAGATTCTGTA
>CAVJWZ010000029.1:0-18207 GCA_963653545.1 uncultured Eubacteriales bacterium
TTCTTCCGTTTCCTTCTTTTTTGAGTTCGCCAGCGGCAACCAGCTTTCGTAAGGCGCCTTCAATGGAGCTGTCGCTGAGTGTTGGGCAAAGCTCGCGAATGTCTTGTTTGGTGAAACGCCCTATTTTTGTTTTGCTTGCATGGCGTACCTTTTCCAGTGCAGGCAATTTTGTTTCCACGAGTATCGCGCGTTCTTCAAAATCTTTATAAGCTGCAAGAATTGTTCCCAGAAGATAGGCGATAAAAGGGGTTGCATCCTCAGTTCCTTCATGCCAGCCCACCTGCGATTGTTCAAGTGCATCGTAATATAAATCCTTGTTATTGGCTATTTTAGCTTCAAGCGAAATGTATTTACCCACATAAAAGCCGCAGCGATATAAAAGCAGGGTTGTGAGCAACCGACTCATTCTTCCGTTGCCGTCATTGAAAGGGTGAATGCAGAGAAAATCGTGAATGAAAATTGGAATTGCAATGAGCGGCTCAAGCTGCATGTTTCCAATTACACGGTTGTATTCTTCGCAAATTTTGTCGAGTGCTTGTGGGGTTTCATACGGGGAGAGTGGTGTGAACAAAGTTTCTGCGTGTCCGTCTGAATAGGTAGTACTAATGTAGTTTTGCGCGGTTTTGGTGCGCCCTGCAATTGGATTATTCATGTGGCTATACAATATTTTATGAAGCTGCAGAATGTAATTTTGCGTAAGAGGAATTGCATCGAAACTTTCATGAATGATGCTCAGCGCATCGCGATATCCTGCAATTTCTTGTTCGTTTCGATTTTTCGGCGTTGTTTTCTCTTTTACAAGCTGTCGAATTCGTGTGCTTGTGGTAACAATTCCTTCAATAGCATTTGATGCTTCAGTGCTTTGTACTTTGGCAATTTCTACCAGCTTTTCAAGTTCTTGTGGGCGCTGTTTTAGATAGAGCTCTTGTCTTCCTGCTTCTTTGTATATGGCAGCAATTAATCCAAGGATTTCTGAATCCCACTTTTGATTATTTATCGCGCTGTAATTAAAATCTCTCATTTCCTCGTGCTCTCATTCCCTTACTTTTGAGCTCTTTCCCTTAAATATCACTATAAAATAAGGGAATAGTCAACAAAATGAGAGTAGGTATCTTACAAAACTTGCAAAGAGAGAATTTCGCTCGGATGAAGACGCATTAAAACAGCCCGCAAGAGTGCAGCGCAAATACAACCAGCGCAACAAGTGCCAACAAAAATACCCAGCTGAGCACCATGCAGCCCTTATTACCTTTGCGCGCTTGATCAACCAATCGCTCGGTGTTTGAGCGCTCGGTTTTAACAAAGGCGGTTCCCTTTTTCTTTTCAGGCAAGGGGTGCCTTGCGGTTGGAAACCACGCCCCCTTAGTTGTAACAATTTCATTGAGCGATTGGGGGCCAATATCTAAACTTCCTCTAATTCCACTGCCAAGTTTTTTGCCAAATTGGGCAACAAAATTTGAAAAGGCCTCTTCATAGGTTGGATCGTAAGAAATAATTGCCACCTCACCCCAATAGTAGCCAGGTTTTGGCTCTTCGGTATAGGCAACAAGGGCAAGCAGCGCTACCGTTTTCCATCCGCGTGCTTCGCATATATCAATTTGTGAAGCAACTTCTTCATCGATGGTTCCCATACGGGCGCCAAAGGGGTTAACAATATAGGCAATTCTTTTGCCCTCGGAGTAGTCCATTTCAACCGTGAACGCATCGCCAATTACATTGTCCGCTCCAAGAAATGCCGCTGCGTTGCGCTTGTCGGGAGTGACAAAGCGGGCATAGGTGCCAAAAAAACCGATGGAAGACATGTTTTCTCCTCGAAGTATGGGGTAAAAGAACTCAAAGTATTATTTACATGATAATCTTACCGGTATGGAAAATAAAAATCAGATTAAAGCTAAAGCGTCAAACAACGTGTCAAACAAACCGTCAAACAACGCATCAAAGCTTGAAACCTATATGTTAGAAAATACGCCTCAGCGTATTCATAAACGCTATGCCAGCCTAAAACAATATGCTGAGCAGCATAATTTTGGCGTGCTTGATGAAGATGTTGTTGTCCTTGACACCGAAACAACCGGCTTTTCATTCAATCATGATGAGCTTATCCAAATAGCTGCCGCGCGCATGAATAATGGCAAAATTACCGATTGGTATGTAACCTTTGTTAATCCAGGCCAGGCAATCCCTGAAGAGGTAGCATATCTTACCAATATTCACGATAGGGATGTTGCAAATGCGCCAACGCCTGATGAGGCTCTTGCCAAGTTGGTTGAGTTTGTGGGCACTTCGTACGTGGTGGCCCATAACGCAAATTTTGACAGGACGTTTACCACCAAGCGAGAAAGCGGAGCATCTCTTAAAAATAATATTTGGGTTGATTCGCTTGATTTAGCGCGCATAGCGCTCCCGCGCATGAATTCGCATAGGCTCTTAGATTTGGTACGTGCCTTTGGCGGCCCCGATTCAACACATCGGGCCGATGAAGATGTTGCAGCAACCTGCTTGGTGTATCGCATTTTGCTTGCTGCGGTTAAAAATATGCCATCTGATTTGGTGAAATATATTTCAGAATTGGCGAGTATTGAAGAGTGGAATACCGCTTTTGTTTTTAAAGAACTTGCCGATAGCAACGTCGCTCCCTATAACTTTAAAGCTTCCCGAAAATCTGCGGTAGCTTCGATTTCTAGCAAAACACGCACCGATGTTTTTTCTTTGGCTCAAACCGGCGAAGACGAAGAAGTTTGCGAGATGAGCGATGAGGAATTTTTCCAAGCTCTCAACTCTCTCGAGTTTGCTTCTGCCGATGAAATAGAAGAAGCGTTTTCGCAAACAGGGGCAGTGGGGCAATGCTATGAAGATTATGAGCCTCGCGAAGAGCAGCGCATCATGGCACAGGCTGTTAATAAGGCGCTATCTCAAAGCGAAAATCTTGCCATTGAAGCAGGAACAGGCGTCGGAAAATCAATGGCATATCTTGTTCCGCTTGTGTTAGCAGCGCAAAAAAACAACATGACCGTAGGGGTTGCCACTAAAACAAATGCCTTGCTTGATCAGCTTGTTAACAAGGAATTGCCCCTTTTGAATAAGATATATGGAACAACGTATGCGCCTCTTAAAGGGTTTGCTCATTACCCCTGCAACAGAAAAATTGAGCGCATAGCGGCAGAAGGCGCGCGAACGATTGTATTTAAAAATCAAGAGATACATCAGGCACCTGCACTTGCCAGCTTGCTTTCATTCATTGATCAAAGCGATTATGACGATATCGATGGCTTAAAGCTTGATTATCGTGCTTTGCCGCGGTATAGCATTACCACAAACAGTGCCGAGTGCTTACGGCGCAAGTGCCCGTTTTTTGGTCGTATGTGCTTTGTGCATGGTGCTCGTGAGCAGGCACAATCTTGCGATGTCGTGGTTACCAATCATAGCTTGCTATTTTGGGACGTTCGCTGTGATGGGGGGTTGCTGCCTCCTGTTCGCTATTGGGTGGTTGATGAGGCCCATGGTGCCGAAGGTGAAGCGCGCAGGGCGTTTGCTACCGAGGTTAAATCGAGCGCTATTCAAGCCTTAGCACGCAAAATAACTTCAGATGAAGCCCGTTCTAACGTGTTGTTGCGAGCAGAGCGCACCATACAAACAAGCGATGAAGCAAAAACGCTCTTTACCTCGCTTCTTAACAAAGCTCAAACTTCGGCAGGTGCTTTTGGTATTGCGGCTCAGGAATTTTGCTTATCGGCGAAAGATCTGCTGTTTTTTGGTGAGGGCTCCAAAAAATCAACGTATGAATACTTCGATTTGTGGCTTAACGATGATATACGAGCAAGCAAAACTTTTGCGGGGGTAAAAGCAGCGGCAAAAAGTTTGTATCAAACGCTAGAAAAAGCCCTTGCGGCTATTCGTGATATTGTTGCTTATTTAGAATCGCTCGATATAACCTCTTCCGTTCAGCGCGAACTTGCGCTTGTGGCACTTGAGCTTAAAGAGCTATACGAGGCGCTCGAAGTTGTGTTTTTTACCAACACGGCAAATAGTGTGTATTCGGTTCGCCTTAACAAAAACAAAATGCTGTTAAACGAGATATTTACGGCGCAACCTCTTGATGTGGGGCAAAATCTTAATAGCACGTTTTACCAGCAAACTCAGAGTATAATTTATACCTCTGCAACGCTTTCGGTTGATCAAACCTTTGATGCGTTTGAGCAGGCTGTTGGCATGAACGAGGGCGATGCATCGCGAGGGAGCACCTTGCAGGTTCAATCAAGCTATGATTTTGATAATCATATGCACATTTATGTTCCTTCTGATATGCCCGAGCCGTCAGATCCTTGTTATTTGGAAAAGCTGCAAGAGCTTTTAGTGGGCCTGCATCTTGCTCAACACGGTTCGATGCTTACGTTGTTTACCAACCGCCGTGAGATGGAAAAATGCTTTGAGGTTGTTAATCCTCAAATAAAAAAAGAAAACCTCCGTCTTGTTTGTCAAAAATGGGGGGTTTCGGTAAAGGGATTGCGCGACGATTTTCTCAAAGATGAACATTTGAGCTTGTTTGCGCTCAAAAGTTTTTGGGAAGGCTTTGATGCTCCGGGCTCTACGCTTAAAGGGGTAGTTGTGCCAAAACTTCCTTTTGGACTGCCAACCGATCCGCTTTCATGTGAGCGCGGTGCGCGCGATGAGAGGGCATGGAGCCATTATTCGCTGCCAGCTGCTGTGCTTGAGGTTAAACAGGCTGTTGGCAGGCTTATTCGCTCAGCAGACGATGAAGGCATTGTTGTTTTGGCAGATGCTCGCTTGATAAGCAAGTATTATGGCAAAAAGTTTTTGAACTCGTTGCCCAGTAAATCTATCGCCATCATGCCCTGTGAAGAAATTATCGCAACCGTGGCAACTAACTATTTATATGGTTAAGAGAAAGAACAAAGGCAATAAACCCTTACGAGAAAGCGAAGAAGAATCGCTACATTTGAGTGAGTTTTCTCAAGGAAAGCCCTATGAGTTTTCGCTTAACGTGCTTGAGAATAAATCGCTCATTCAGGCAGAAAAAAAGCCGAGCATATTCAAGCGCCTTCTTACGCGCGATAGAGGAAGCGCCCAAGGTTTGCCCGATACGCCTTATGTTTCCGATGGTTTGGATGATGTGACGGGCTTTAAGGGTAAGCCTGTTCAGTCCAGTGATTCTCATGCATTTGATGGTGCGGAAGTTTCTGATAAGGGTGCTTCTGATAGCTTAGGAGGTTTTGAACAAGCGTTGCCGGCCAACGTGCCGAGTACGTCTTCGTACACGCCTTCATACGTTACTAGCCCAAAGGCTTTTCTTGACGATGATTCCCAGCAAGAAATTCAAAAAAGGCAGACCAGGCGCCGCATAAGCAGAATCGTGAGCATCGTATTTGCGGTGGTTGTTGCTGTAGCGCTTATTGCCATAGGGGCAAACTATTTATATCAGAAATATCAAGAACAGCAATCTAATGTTAGTCTGTTACAAACCTCGTTTGACTACATGGCAAAAACCGATAAAACCCTCGTTGAAATAGACACCTTTTTCCAAGAAAAGTTTGATGATTCAACCATCTCGCGGGCAGAAACCTTGCTTGCCAACATTCCAGAGGCGCAAAAACAACTCACGCTTGCTCGCGATTATGCAACGCGTGCCAATGAAGGGCTTGACGCTTCTACGAAAGATAAAGAGGCGGCAGAATATGCTTTAAACAGTATTGCTGCACGTGAGATTATATTTTCTGTTTCAGAAGAGCGCCTCAACGAGGATATTGCAGCAAAAAAAGCACTGGATGCAATAGAGCAGGCTCAAGCTAACATTACCGAAGCTAATTCGCTCCTTATACAGGCTGCCAAGGTGGTTTCTCATACCACAGCCGATAAGGTAAATACCTCGACGCAATACACCACCTCTGCTCGCGAGCTTATCACCAAAGCGCAAAGCGGGGTAGAGGAGGCAAAGAGCGCCTACCCCAAGGCCGATTTTAGTATTTTGGAGGCATATATGGAAAAGCGAATCGAGGCAGCTGATGCCGCGCTCGCTTCAAATGCGGCAATTTTGATCCAAGACAAACAGGTGGCAGAAGAGGCAAATGCTCGTTATAACGAAGCCGATGCAGATTCTGCCACGTTGGCAGAAAAGCTTTCTTCCTCATTTGATAAGCCTGTGGTAGAGGCGTATCAAGCAGCAATTAAACCCCTGGCAGAACGGTATGATGCTGCGCGCTCAGATATTGGAAGAAACGATTCGTATCTTAGGAGTTATTTGGGAATAAAAACTGCCTCTTGAGGTGCAACGAAGGTACAACGGTTAGCTAAGCGTGCAGAAACCGTGAAGAATTTTAGTAATTCATTAACCGTGAGTTTATCAAACAGCGTAATATTTGGGGAAGATATGTAAATGACGTATACTTTAGTTCAATTCCGCATATTCATGGTAATACAACACGAAAGGGCGATTAATGACTAAAATCGTTGAAGATGTCGCTCATCTCTCAGAACATATTGGCCCTCGTCCTGCAGGAACTGAAGAAGAGCAGCAGGCTGCCCTTTATATTGCTTCCGAATTGCAACAAGGCGCGGGTTTTTCTGCCGTTATTGAAGATTTTAGCTGTCTTTCCAGCGCCACCATTGTAAGAACAATTTGTTTTGCTGCGGGCTTTATTGCAGCGCTTTTGTTGCTTTTTTTCCCAGCGCTTGCATTGCCTGCCTGCATTTTAGGAATTATCGCAGCGGTTATCTATGTTCTTGAAGCAACAGGCAAAGAAGTTATTTCGCGGTTTTTTCACACGGGCATTAGCCAAAACGTTGTTGCTCAGTATAAGCCCGCACAAAATGTTAATGCCGCTCGTTCTCGCAAGGTTATATTGGTAGCCAATTACGATAGCACCAAAGAGGATAAAAAATTTCAATCACCCCTTACCAATATTTTGGGGAAGTTGCGTCTTGCGGTATTTGCTGGGCTTGTAGCTTCGCCGGTGATTCTTCTTATTCACACGGTGTTTTTTACCAATACGGTTGGCGGAATCGTTGTTTTTCTCAACATTCTTACCGTTATTTGTTTGATTTTAATGGCTTTGCCCCTTATAGATATCGTGATCTTGCATTTTGCCGCTTATAACCAGGCTGCAAACAACAATGCTTCAGGGGTGGGCGTGCTGCTAGAAACAGCACGAACAATTGGCAATGGCTTGGTTGATAGCGACGATCTTGAAGCTAAAGCTCATGAAGAAGGTGCGGTTGTTCACGGTAAAGAGGCTGCTCAATCGGCAGGTGTTGTTCCTGAAGGAGTAGAAGTTGAGTACGAGGCTGCTCAGCATGATGCTTCGCCCGAGGAATCACTTGCAGCTGCCAAGGCAGCAATTGCCGCTCTTACGGGCAAACCCGTTGCCGATAAAGTGCCTATAACCGATATTTCTTCTCGTTTGGTCAAAGCGGGTGAGCCCGCCGATACCGAAGCGGCAAATGTTCATTTTGAAGTTGAAACCATTGCTGCGCAGCAACCAGTAACGTCTGGGTTGGCGCCGTCTCGGGTCTCCGTGAGAGAAAATGCGCCACAAGATGTGCGAGGCGAATCCGGACAGCAGCATATGCAAGCGGCAGCGCAAACTCAAGAGGCAGCGCAAGGGGGTTCTTCTGTTGTTGCCAGTGCTGCAGCAAGTCAGGTTGCTGCAGCTCAAGCTCAAGCTCCAGGTTCATCTCTAACCCCAGGTTCATCCGTGCAGGCTTCGCAACCAGCTGTAGCGGCTGCGCAAGTTCAAGGTAGTCAAGAATCACCTGCATCCTTTACTCGCGAAACGCCTCAGGCATTGCAATCAGGCCAAACAGGAATGGCTACCAATATTGATAAAACGCCTGCTTGGGCAAAGAGCGCACAAGCAAAAGCTCATGCCAACAAACCCAACCTTGAAGAAAACAAAAAGGTTTCGCGCTCACGCTTTGCCGATGCGCCAGCTGCTCATATGGCAGACGCGAGTGCTCAGATCAATCAGGCTCATGCTGGTGTTGCCGCATATTCAGCGGCGACGGAAGGGGCTGCGATAGGTGGCGCGGTTGCTGCAAACAGTGTTGAAGGTGCACATGAAACAACGCCACAAAAACCCATGACAGAACTTGAGGCGCGTTTGGCTGCCTTGCATTCTGAAATTGCTGCCACTGAGGTTCCTCATCTATCTGACGATGCAAAAGCTGCCTTTGAGCGTATGGGTGAGCAAGAACAGCAAGAACAGCAGAAGGTTCAAGAGCAGCAAGAACAGAGGCAAGAGCAACAAAGGCAAAGGGCTCAAGCGCAGCAAACACAACAAGAGCAGCAAAAAGCCGTGGACGATCAGGATGATCAGGGCAAAACCCAGCCACAGCAGCGTATAGTGGTAGAGGCCGACACACCTTCAAACGATGCGCTCTCAAAAGCATCACAAGAGGTTGTACCTGCTCAACAGGAGCAACCGCAAAATCAGCAGCCTAAAGCTAAGGCTACGCCTGTGGTAACGATAGAAAACGATGCCAACAAAGCTCATCAGGTCAATGAGCCAAACAAAGTTAATGAGATACATGAGACCAGCGAAGCTGCGCCTTCTGCATCTTCTCCTGTTGTTGCCACTGCTAGCATAGCTCAAGATACCAAGGTAGCTAATACGGCCAAATCTTCTATTTCAGTGGTCGATGACAAAACGGATGACACTAAAACAAAAGAAGGAAAAACGCAGGCTATTGCTCCTATTGACGTTTCGGCCCTGCTCAATAAAGAAGCTAAAGAACCAAAAGAGACTGAAGAGCAGCAAGAACCTCAAATAGCGAGCAAGCCTGATAAAGAACAAACTTCTGAATTGGTGCCCGTTGAGGCAGAGTTAGCCCTTCAGTCTGTGGAGGAAAAGGTAGCGCCTAAGCCGCAATCAAAATCACAGCCAAAATCCCGAGCCAAAGCGGAACAAGACGCAAAACAACAATCCGCTCAGGCTATACAGATCATGAAGCCTGCGAATGCTGCGCAAACCGTACAACCTGCGAATGCTGCGCAAACAACAAAAGAACCTGATGTCGCCGCTGCGCCTATTGTGGGAATGGATTCTATTTCGCCCTTACAATCGGCACAAATTCCTACGATAGGTATTTCTCAAGAACATAAGCGTGCATCTCAGCGCGACCGCCAGGTTATCGTGTTGCCTGATGTGGTAAACGCTCCAAGTGCTCCTGCCGAAGTAACTCAACAGCGTGCTCCTATGGCAGAGGTTAATGAGTCTGCTGCTCAGGGCTCAAAGGCTTTACTTTCTAATATCCTTCCCCGCATTGATGAAGACCTTTCTGAAGCAAACACCTCTGATGACTCCTATGTATCAGGACCGGATACGTTTGGGCTCGATCTGCCTGCCTTGGATGATTCAAATACGGTAGAGCACAATACGGTTTCTCCTACGGGGTCGTTTTCTACCATTGGTGGCACCGGCGCCTTTGCTCCTGTGGGAGATGATTTGGTTGCCGATATAGACCCTGAAGAGATTTATGTTGATGACGCTGACGATTCTGCCTATGATCAAGAATTTACTCAAACGGGAGCCTTTGCTGGAGCAGGGTATGTTGAAATGCCTAAATCAAGAGCAGGCCGTTTGTTTGGCCGCTTCCGCTCTAAGAAGAATAAACGTCAAGCAGAGCCTTCTATGAGCGAATGGATTGATGCCGACGAAACCTATAATGCGCGCAGCGTTGGCAAGGAGCGTGGTAGTTGGGAGAGCTTCCGCGAAGATGATGAGCGTGAAGTTGTGTCAACATCTGATGATGCGCAGTTTATTGATGTTGATTATTCCGATAACTCTTTTAATAAGTTTAGAGATTGGAACGGCGGTGCATTTTCTCTCGATCGCTTGCGCCGGGGCATCGCATCACAACACGAGGAAGATCTCGACGATGAAGCTTCTGAGGTAGATGGTGAAGCTGGTTTTGAAGTAAGAAGCACAGGCGAAGGAAATCATTTTGCCACTTCTGTTGCTACTGCATCATCCGCGCAAACCTTTAATGAAGCAGCTCAGATTAATCAAGAGCTTAAAAAATTAAAACAGTTTAGATATCCGGGCATCGATACCGAGATTTGGTTTGTGGCTCTCGGGGCTGAAAATGCCGGTCATTCGGGTATGCAGGCATTTATTAATGAGCATGAATCTGAGCTTAAAGGCGCACTGTTTGTTGATCTGGAAGCATTGGGCACAGGGCGTCTTAGCCTTATTGAAAAAGAGGGTTTGGTAAAACCAAAAACAATTTCGTCTCGTATAAAGCGTATTGTACGTGCTGCGAGCGAAAAGTCAGGGGTTCCTGTTGCCTCTGTTTCGATAGAAAACCGCGATACTACTGCTCGCTATGCTGCAGCTCGCGGATATCAGGCTCTAACGCTTATGGGCATGGAACAAGGTCAGGCTGCGTTTTACGGAAGCAAAGACGATACTATTGACAATATAGATCAACAAACATTGGAACAAAATGTGTCATTTGTTATGGCGATTTTGAAAAGCATCTAGTTTATAAGTTAATTCATCTGGTAAAACATTCCCACTATGGCTACAATGGTAGAGCTGTTCGGGAGCAAGTGGAGGCTCCCTAGGACCATTAGGAAAGAGGTTACAATGGCAGTTGTTGCTTATTGCGTAAAATGCAAAGAGAAAAAAGAAATGGTAGACCCTCAAGAAGGCGTTACCAAAAACGGTCGCATCATTACTAAAGGTACGTGTCCAGATTGCGGCACCAAGATGTCTCTTATTGGAGGCGTAAAAAAATAAGAGCGCATGCGCTTGGTGCTTGTACGTGCACTGAGTGTGCGTATGGGTTGCTCGTTCGCACAATGGCGAAACGCCAACAGCGAATGGGTGCAGCACAATGTTATTAAGGCTCTTCGGAGCCTTTTCTTTTGCGTAATTGAGGTGCGAGTTGTTATGTGTGTATGCGCGCACTCAGCTACTAAAACCTAAAACCTAAAATCACGCTCACCATGTTGGATAGCTTCAAGCCTTGCAACCAGCGCATCAAAGGTTTGTGCCTGTTTAACTTCGGGTTTTGCAAGCTCTTGGGCAATGAGTTGTTCGCCTTTTTGTTTGGTAGCGCTTGAGGCATAATCAACGAGATATTCTTTAAGGGTCATAAGCGCATTAGGATGGCAAAAGCCAGCAATTTGTTCGTTTTTGCACAGTTCCATAAACCTATCGCCCTGTCGTCCTGCGCGGTAACATGCGGTACAAAAGCTGGGTAAATATCCTAAATCAAGAAGCCAAGCAATTACTTCATCAAGGCTTCGATTGTCGTTAACTTCAAATTGTCTGCTGTCGCTATCAGGCTCTTCCTCTTCGTAATATCCACCAACGCTGGTACGCGAACCGCCTGAAATTTGTGAAACACCTAAATCAAGCAATTGCTCGCGGCACGCTTTGTTCTCGCGGGTAGAAACAATCATGCCGGTATAGGGCACCGCAATGCGAATGCAGGCAACAATTTTTGCAAAGGTTGCATCGTCAACGCCGTTGGAAAATGCGGAAGGATCAATATCGTCAGCGCGACGGATGCGCGGCACGCTTATGGTATGTGGTCCAACTCCAAACACAGCCTCTAAATGCTCTGCGTGCATCAAAAGCCCCGTAAATTCATAGCGATAATTTTCAAGCCCAAACAATACTCCCAGCCCAACATCGTCAATGCCTGCTCGCATGGCGCGGTCATGGGCTTCGGTATGCCAAGCATAATCATGCTTAGGACCAGTGGGGTGAAGGCTTTCATAGCTTTGTTTATGGTAGGTTTCTTGAAATAAAATATAGGTTCCAATCTCAGCTTCTTTGAGCTTGCGATAGTTTTCTTCGGTGGTTGCGGCAATATTCACGTTTACCCTGCGAATAGCCCCATTTTTGTGTTTAACCGAATAGATGGTATTCAAACATTCCAATACGTATTCAAGCGGGTTGTGTATAGGGTCTTCCCCCAGCTCAATGGCTAAGCGCTTGTGACCCATGTCTTGTAGAGCACGAACCTCGGTTGCGATTTCTTCCTGCGTGAGTTTTTTTCGCGCGATAGTTTTATTTTTGCGGTGATACGGACAATAGGTGCATCCATTAACGCAGTAATTAGAAAGGTAGAGCGGAGCAAATAATACAATGCGGTTGCCGTAATAGTCGTGTTTGATTTGGCGTGCAATCTCAAACATTTCTGAAATGAGAGCTTTATCTTCGCAGGCTAATAAAACACTTGCTTCGCGATGAGTGAGCCCCTTGCCCTTGCTCGCTTTATCAAGCAGAGCGGCAATAAACGCTTTATCGTTTGCATGCGCATCGGCATATGTAAGGGTGGCAAGAATTTCTTCATGGTTAATAAACTCATCGGCATGAAGCGATTTTGCGTTATACGTTGGCATACATGGGCTCCTTCTGTTGCTCCTTCTTTCGTCTGCTTAGTTCGTGATGTAGAGCAAGAATATGATAAAAATACTAACAAGAATTACCGTAGCTTGTATGATGACGTTTGTAATTGGTTGCTTGATGGCGCGTATTGTTATTAAAGTTCGAGTAAACGTTGGTAAAGGATGGCGGAATAATGCTTGATACACCAAAAGGGCTTCGCATGCATATCGGAATTTTTGGCAGACGCAATGTTGGCAAGTCGAGCGTTCTCAATGCTATTACCAATCAAGAAGTAAGCATTGTGTCTGACGTGGCTGGCACCACAACCGATCCTGTTGATAAAGCTATGGAGCTGCTTCCGTTTGGTCCGGTGTTGTTTGTTGATACTGCGGGCATCGATGACGAGCAAGAAACAATCGGTGCTCTGCGAACAAAAAAAACCGCCCAGGTGTTTGATCGTTGCGATATGGCGTTGGTGGTTTGTGAGGCTGGTGTGTGGGGCTCGTATGAAACCGAGCTTTGCGAGCAAATGCTCAAGCGAGCAATTCCTACGATTTTGGTGGTAAACAAGATGGATGTTGCTGCGGGGATTGCTGCGGGTGCCGTTGACGTGGTGCATGTCGGCGCACTCCAGGCACAATGCTTGCAAAAAATTCCTGAAGAATACCGCAAGATTCCCGTTGTTTTTATGGCTGCCGTGCTAGGCAACAATGAATCATCAGGAGTGTTTGAGCTGCGCGAAGCCATTATTGAGCATGCTCCTGATGAATTTATCAATGATCCAACCATTGTGGGCGATCTTATTCCTCAAGGCTCAACGGTACTCTTGGTGGTTCCGATAGACAAAGAGGCACCCAAGGGGCGCCTTATTCTTCCGCAAGCACAAGTCATTAGAGATTTGCTCGATACAAAAAACCATGCCTATGTTGTTCAGGTAGACCAGCTGACACAAGCGTTGCAAAACCTAAAAACTCCCCCTGCCTTGGTGGTAACCGATTCGCAAGCGTTTGGAGAGGTGGCGAGTATCGTGCCGCCAGAAATTTCTCTCACGGGTTTTTCAGTATTATTCTCGCGCTTTAAGGGCGATTTAAAAACTCAAGTACAAGGAATACAGGCGCTTGCGCATCTGAGCGAAACTTCCAAGGTTTTAATTGCGGAAGCTTGCACTCATCATCCGATCGAAGAAGACATAGGAACGGTTAAAATCCCCGCCTTTTTGCGCAAAACGTTTGGCGAGGGCATAACCATTGAAAATGTGCGCGGTGCTACTTTTCCGCTTGATATAGCTGAATATGATTTGGTTATCCATTGCGGTGGATGCATGTTTAACCGTAGAAGAATGCTCTCGCGCATTCATGTTTGCGTGGCGGCGGGGGTTCCCGTTACTAATTATGGGTTAGTTTTGGCATATGCCAATGGGGCCTTTGAGCGCTCAATACAAATATTTCCTGAGTTGCGTCGCCCCTGAATTGCTCTATTCGCTTTGTGGGCAAGGTTAACACGAAGGCGTGCTAGACTCTGATGCATGGATTTTTTCGTGGACATACTTCTCGATGCTGCTCTTGACACGCTCAAACTCATTCCCTTTTTGTTTTTGACCTATCTTGCAATGGAGGCCATTGAACATAAGGCCGAGGGTAAAACGGAAGAATGGATGGAGCGCGCAGGCTCGACGGGTCCCTTTATTGGTGCGTTGTTGGGGGCGTTTCCGCAGTGTGGGTTTTCGGCTGCGGCTTCTACGCTTTATGCGGGGCGTGTGATTTCGCTCGGTACGTTATTTGCGGTGTATTTGGCAACGTCGGACGAAATGCTTCCCATTCTCATTGCAGAGCAAGAGCCGGTACTTATCGTAAAAATATTGGGTGCCAAAGTAATCATCGGTATGGTTATGGGTTTTATGGTCGATGCTGCTATGCGTTTGATGCAGCGAAACCAAAATCACATACATATTCACGAGCTATGCGAACAAGAGCATTGCGATTGCGAAGATGGTATTTTTAAAAGTGCCATTAAACATACGTTGCAGGTAACACTTTTTATCTTTCTTATTTCTTTTGCGTTAGGGGCTGCCATTGGCCTGATAGGAGAAGATGCGCTCGGTGAATTTTTAGCATCTCAACCAACGCTTTCAGTATTTGCTGCTTGTTTGGTGGGGCTTATTCCTAACTGTGCGGCAAGCGTGGTTATTACCGAGCTATTTTTAGAGGGCACCATTGGCACAGGGGCAATGCTGGGCGGCTTGCTTACGGGCGCTGGTGTTGGCTTGTTGGTGTTGGTGCGCGCCAACCGCCCCTTGAAGCAGACCTTGATTATCATTGCCTTGCTGTGGCTTATGGGTGCTGCCTGGGGTGTTTGTTTTGACGCGTTGGGCATTGTGTTTGCCTAGTACGCCGCGGGGCGTGCATTGAGGATGTGCTGGTTGCAATTCAGCTTGTTCTTATAAAGAATCGCGAAGTGCTTTTAGCTTGGCTAAGGTGTCGCCATCAATGCGATCTTGCACGGTTGCTTTGCGCTTGATAACAACCTCTTTATCAAGCTTGGCTTCTTCGGATAATCGCTCCATCTCCAAGCTGAAGCCATTGGCGCTCATGCGATCAACTCCGCCACCAAATACGGTATCTTGAATGGTGGCGTCGCTGGTAATAACGAGTGTTTCTTTGTGGTTTTCACGTGCATCAAACGCGAGTTTTTCAATAACGTTATCTGCCGAAGAGCCATATGGCGAAAATATAATACGAACTCCGCTAATTTTTTCGGTTTTTCCGGCTGATTCGCTGTTTTCTGCCGCATCAAATACAATAACTGCATCGTGTTCTGAGCCAGCAAAGGAGGCAACATCGCTGATGAGAGCTTCGCGCACACGATTGAACGTATCGTGGGTGTAGTCGGGCGATTGGCGCATATGTACATAGCGCGATCCGCTGCGCAAAACATTGTAACCATCTACGATGATGAGCTTTTTTCGTTGTTTGGCCATATGCACTCCTAAATTTGTGCTTCTAAATTTGTAAGGTTGTTTAGCCGGTAAGGTGCAGCAATGAAGGTCCTAATAAATAAGTACTAAACTAAAATGTAGCGCGATTTTATACTGCGATGCTCTTGCGCTTATCACTTAACAACGCGTTTGACGCATCCATTCATACATACAGGCCGTAGCTGCTTGCGCCACATTGAGCGAGCCTATCTTCCCTGCTTGTGGAAGCGCTACCAAAAAGTCGCACCGTTCTTGCGTGAGCCGTGCCAAGCCTTCGCCTTCACTGCCCATAACAAGGGCGAGTTTGCCGTTCATGGGGGCGTCCCAAATGCATTGCTGCGCTTGCTCCGAGGCGCCAGCGACCCAAAAATCTTCTTTTTTTATACGCTCGATAAACTGCGCAATATTGCTTACTTGTGCAACTTTGATGTGCGAAATTGCACCCGCTGAGCTTTTGTAGGTTGCCGCCGTTACTCGTGCGCTGCGTTTATTGGGAATGATAATGCCAGCGGCTCCTACAATTTCTGCCGAACGTGCAATGGCGCCAAGGTTTCCTGCATCGGTAATATGATCAAGAATCACGATGAGCGCTGCTCCATTATTTTCTTGCGCGCGTTTGTGGGCTTCATCGATAATGGCTTGCCCGTTTGCATAAGCGTAGGCTTGAGCCTCGAGCATGATGCCCTGGTGCGAGCCGCGTTCAGAGCGCTCATCAAGTTCTTGGCGTTTAACCTGCTTGATCGAAATGCCCATTTTATGGGCGCGCTTAGTTATGTCGGCAATAACTTTATCGCCCTTCAAGCCTTCGGCAACATACATACGCTTTACGGGGACGCCCATTTTTAATGCCTCTGAAACAGGGCGCTTTCCTTCAATATATTCTGCCATGAGCATTCCTTTCGTAAGCCTTGGCTGCCTTGGCGATAAGAGTTGCTTACTCAGTTGCTTAGCTACTCAGCTACTCAGCTACTTGGTTACTTAGCAAGGCGCTTAAGGCGCCGATTTTAGCCTAAGGCCTGAGCGCTGGTTGTAACGTTTGTAACGCATTACTCGCATCGTATAACAAAACCCGCTCAAGGGCGGGTTTTGAAAATGGTATGTGGCTGGGCTGCAAGGATTCGAACCTTGATAGCTGGTACCAAAAACCAGAGTCCTGCCATTGGACGACAGCCCAGTGTAGTGCTCGTGTGTTTCGCAATGAATATGCGAAAATCGAGCGAATGCGATTATAACGTATTTGTTCTTTTTGCTTTGCTTTTCTCAAAAGTTCTCTATAATTAAATGAACGTGTTCATGTAGCACTCATGCATAACACGTTCTGGTGAGTTTATTAGGCTCTCAAGGAGGGCTTTGATATTGGCACATCGTCGTTGGGGGATGGCGTGTGCTTCATTATTCAATACCAGCATTGCCATTGGGGATGATGCGTTAGGGGCGCGGTAGGTGCTCGCTAGCAGTTTTGGCAGCGTGTTGGCATGATCGTACTGATCGAGCGTGTTGTTGGTGTGCTGGCATTGAATAATACGCTTGCAAGGAGGGGAGCATCATATGAAACCATTAGAGGGAATCAAAGTTGTAGATTTAACAACCTACATGGCAACTCCTGCCACTGGTCGTGTTTTGGGCGAATGGGGTGCCGATGTTATCAAGGTCGAGGCGGCTTCGGGGGATCCTTGCCGCGTAACGCAGGCGGCAGTTTTTAACATGCCTATGTCGGATGATGAAAATCTTGCGTTTGATATGGTCAATCTTAATAAGCGTTTTATCTCGCTCAATCTCAAAAGCAAAACAGGCATAGAAGTAATGTATAAACTTTTAGAGCAGGCAGATATTTTTATCACCAATACTCGCAACAAATCGCTTGTGAAATTGGGGCTTGATTGGGAAACGTTGCATAAAAAATTCCCGCGTCTGATCATGGGTCATGGGTTAGGCTACGGAAAGCGTGGCGCAGAAAAGGACGATCCTGGCTTTGATGTTACCTGCTACATGGCGCGTGGTGGCGTGTTTGGCACAACGGTTAATCGCGGCGATTCGCCTATGATTCCTACCAACGGGTATGGCGACATGCAGGCATCAATGTTTTTGGCTGCTGGCTTGTGTGCTGCTGTTATTGGTCGTCAAACATCAGGGGTTGGCGAGTATGTAACCTGCGCCTTGCAGCATGCTGCGGTGTATACGCTTATTGTGGGAATGATTTCTGCCCAATACGGCAATCCGTATCCAAAAAGCCGTTTGGAGGTAATTTGCCCCTTCAACAATGTGTATATGACCGGGGATGGCAAATACATTGCTATGTGCGACCCTGAGTATGATCGCGATTACAACAAAATCATGGGCCTTATTGGTAGAGATGATTTAATCGATAACCCAAAATATGTTAATTGCGTAAAAATGAACGAGGCAAATCTTAACGCTGAGGTGGTAGGCATTATGGATAATGCTCTTGCCAAGATGACCTCTGATGAGGCGCTAGCGCTATTCAAAGATGCTGGTATTCCTATCGAGCCTTGTCAAACGCCCTTAGATATTTACGAAGATCAAAACGTTTGGGATAATGATTACCTAGTAAAAATTAAGTATCCTGAGGCAGAGCGCAATATTCCTACCGCGCCTATTCAGTTTGCTAGTGTGCCCGCTCCTGAGTTTATACCTACAGGCAAGTTGGGCAGTTCAACCGTGCAAGTTATGAAGGGTCTTGGCTATACCGACGATCAAATTCAAGCAGCTTTGGCTGACGGGTCGGTCGCCGGTGAGACATCTCTTGATAGCTTAGTGGGTTAATACCCACGAAGGGTGCATTGCTATCTATCGCCATTTGAGATGGTAATGCTCAAAGAAAAGGAGCGTCTTTTTGGGGGAGAAGGCGCTCCTTTT
>CAVJWZ010000030.1:0-17998 GCA_963653545.1 uncultured Eubacteriales bacterium
TTGCGTTTAGTTTGCAAGTTTGCGGTTAGTGTTGCGGTGAGTACAGGAAATTACGAGTACCTTACTTGCGGTGAACTTTAAGGAATTTACTAACAAATTATTTGTTGGTCTACTTTGTTTGTGCATCTTGTGATAAGATTCTAGGGCTTTCGTCTACAAGTAATAACTATATGGAGGATAAAACGTGGCGAATATTAAGAGTCAAAAGAAGCGTATTATCACTAACGAAAAGGCACGTATGCGTAATCGCGCCGTTCGTTCTGAACTTAAAACTGCAACTCGCGTAGTACGTGAAACTGTTGAAGCAAAAGATGGCGCAAAAGCTTATGCTGCCGCCCTTGATGCTTGTCGTCTTCTCGACCGCGCAGTTACCAAAGGCGTTATTCATAAGCGTCAAGCAGCAAATCGCAAAAGCGGTATTATGAAGCTTGCTAACACCGTTGTAACCGCTGAAGATATTGCAGCTTACAAGCCAAAAGAAAAGAAGGCTCCGGTAGCAAGCGGTTCTAAAAAGGCTGCTGCAAAAGCTGCTCGCAAAGAGGCTATGGCAAAAGAATCGCAAGAAAAAGACAAACGCCGCAAAAAGACTCAAAAAGAGCAGGCTGCTGCTGCAAAAAAGCAGGCTGAAGAGGCTGCTGCAGCTAAAGCTGAAGAAGAAGCCGAAGAGGCTGAATCAACTGAAGAAACTGCTGAATAGTTTTTTGATCCTAGCGGATCCATCCCATATCAAGAACAAGAAAGGAGCCGATTGGCTCCTTTCTTGTTGTGCACAACCTCGTCCTAAACCCCAGTCAGGAAAAACTCTACAGAAAAACGTCCTAAACCCCTATTTTTCTATCGCCCTGAACCTCAACGTTTCATAACGGCAATAAGCCATTCAAGAAAAGCTGTATCGGGGTTTGTGCCAGATTTCATAAGTTGATCAGTGTCGCGCGCCAATACAAGAGCGCCTATAAGCTCTTGAGACGAATAATTTTTTGCCCATGTTTTAAGGTTTCTGGTTCTCCATTCAGGAATTTTAAGCACTTCAGGCAAACGGGAGGATTCCCTTCTTGTATTAAGTGCTTTAACCGTAAGTAACTCTCTAATTCTTGTTACGCACATACTTAAAAGACGATAAGGAGAACCATCTTCAACACGATTTAACAACAAAAAGCTTCTTTCAAAATTACGAGCAGAAAAAGCGTTAACAAATTCCCAAGATTTAACGCTCGATGTTCGAGCTACCAATGCATAGACTTCGCCTTCATTTACTGGGTCGCTTCCGCGATGCGCTAACGACACTTTTTTAATGTTGCTATCAAGAGCAACTGTATTTGTTCCTACTAAATCCACAAGAGCAGCAGCGGCACCTTCGGTAAAAGCAATACCGTGGCTTATCGCCATAGAGCGAACTGCTGAATTTAAATCTTTCCGAGCAAAAGGCGCACAGCTAATAAAAGCGGTTTGTCCAAACTTAATCACCGTTTTGTAAAGACGAGAATTTTTAGTAACCGTTGTTGCAACAAGTGCCAAAACAGTGCTAGGACAAGGCTCATTAAGATAAGAAAGCACCGCATCTAAATCCGCTTTTTTAAGCCTGTCAACTTTATCCACCTGAACAAGACGTACATCGCTTGCAAACGGAAGCGTATTACATGCAGCAACTATAGTGTCGCCCACGGCATTCTCGCCAGAAAAATACTCAGAATTAAACGATAAATCGCCCATTGTTTCTAAACGTTTATGAAGACGATCTAAAACGCGTTCTTTTTTGAGCTCATCCTCACCCGCTATAAGATAGACAGGTAAAAGCGCATTGTTATTTGATGAAGTAGCCATATCATCAGTTTACTTCATAGTGGTAACCTCAACCGCTTCTGGAGTAATTTTACATACCACTTCACCATTAATATCTGTTCTGAAGATATGACAATTTTCTTCTTCTAACCAATTGATGATTTGACCATTTGGATGTCCGTATGAATTATTTTTTCCAACTCCAATGAGAGCTATTTCGGGACTCAAAGTTTGTGCAAGCTCGGATGTTAACGCATTCTTTGAACCATGGTGCGAAACTTTATATAGGTTAAGATCGCTAAGGTGATATTTATCAACCAGGGTTTCTTCAATTTCTTTTTCAGCATCACCGGTAAATAAAGCTCTGAAAGGTTCGTCATTAGCATTTTTAAATGATGTCGAAAGAAGAAAACAGACGCTATCGTCATTACCGCCTTCTGATATTTGTTCAGGGGCTAACACATCACAATAAAATTCACCTACCGCTACCCTATCGCCCACTTTAAGTTCTACAATATCTTCGTCATGGACAATCTTGCGTGCATTTGCCATAAGCTCCTTTGGGTTTTCTTCTGTTGATCCTTTAATGCCATTAGCAACAAGTATGGCATCAATTCCTATAATTCCTTTAAGGGAGCTTAAGGCTCCGCAATGATCATCATCAGGATGCGTTATCAATACGGCATCCAAGTGATAAACTCCATTACGTGCAAGGCCTTCCAATAGTTTTGACGATTGATTTCCGGTATCCACCAAAATAACTTTGTTGTTGCTTTTGATTACTATTGAATCACCCTGTCCAACATCAAGCATTACTATCTCGTTGCTTGCCGGTTTTACTATGAGTAGCAATGCCAGTACGACAACCACTAAAAACCCTACCGTTAAACACCTTTTAAAAGAAATCCTATCCCATAAAATCCAGAGAAGTGCACACACAAGAAAAACAACTACATAAGCTATAACCAAATCAACCGAAACAGGAATACAAGCAAAAGGAATTTGAGCGAGCATATTGATAATAAGCGTAAAAAGGTAGCCTATTGCTCGTAGAATTAAAAACAAAATTGGACCAACAAAGGGCAGCGGATATACACAAAAAGCAACTATGCCAAGCGTACATATCGCCGTTAAAAAGGGAGTTGCTATTACATTTGCCAAAGGAGCAACAAGTGAAAATTGAGAAAAAACACTGGTGCTGATGGGAAAGGTCAGAAGAGTTGCCACCAACGTCATGGCAACAGGACTGAATATTCCTTCTGGTATATTCCATTTTCTGCCCGATGCCATGAGCAAAGGCAAAAACACAACGATTCCCAGTGTCGCAAGTAATGAAAGTGAAAACGACACTGAAAGAGCAACGGTAGGGTCTAATCCAATAAAGAAAATAATTACTGCTCCTAAAGAAGAAAGCGAAGAAGATCGTCTCATTAAAAGCGGAGCACAACACGATAGCAAACTCATAACGGTTGCTCGCATACACGAAATAGGAAATCCAACAAAGAAAAGATATGCCACCAGTATCGCAACTTGAATGATCACTTTTTTACGTTTTGATAAAGGAGTTTTATTGAGCAAAAAAGCAACAAACGCTGAAACGATAACTAGATGAGCACCTGAAACCGCTACCAAATGAGCCAGCCCGCATACTTTTACCGCTTGATATAAATCACTGGTATAAAGTTGGCTACACTCGCCCGTCAACACAGCTTTAAGCATGACATCAGAATCAGACGAGCAATCATCGAAAAGACTAATGGCATACTTTCGCACCTGTGCTATAGCATTAAACGCCGAAAATGAAGGGTCAAGCTGCTCATATTCATGAATGGTTGCAGTTGCTACTATACCGTTTTTCTGAAAACTCTCTTTGAGAGTTTCCGATGCCTCTTTTAATTTGGTTTTTGAAGTTAAAGTCTCCCCGTATGAAATATTAACTTCTTCATTGAAATACAAGCGAACACGTACCGCTTGCCCCGTAAGAAGGGTTGTCTCAGCACAATACGATGAGCCATAAGAAGTAATTTTAGGATCTTCTATTATTTTGAAGGTATAAACATGCGCTTCTTCACTAACGGCTTTTTCGCAATTATCCAGATAACGCCCTGCCCCTGAACATGAAACCAAAATTCCTGCTACCACGCATAAAGCTATTAGAGGAAAAAATGATTGTTCCGAGCGTATCAAAACAATCAGCAACAACACAACAAGAAAGATAGAGCCATAGAAAAACATGTTTAATACAAAGAAATCTTGGCTCATGAAAGGAACATAGGAAACGGCAACAACAATCCAAAAAACAATTCCGCCTAGCAACAGAGGAGGAAGCGATGGCCTATCCTTATGAGAAGAACTATCTAAACGCAAATTTTATCCTTGATGGCATCATATTTTTTGTCGCCAATGCCTGAGACATTCTTTAAGTCTTCGGGTTTAGTGAATCTGCCTTGCGTTTGTCGATAATCAATAATTTTTTGAGCAGTAGCGTCCCCTACGCCATCAAGGGTTTTTAAATCAGATGCCGAAGCGGTATTGATGTTTACCTTACCGGTACTTTGTGCGGTAGTTGTTTGTGTTGCTTCGTTGGTAGCGCTTTGCGCTTGTTTGGAAGAGACGACAAGATGCTGCCCGTCGGTAATAGCTTCAGCTAAGTTTATGCTGTCTACATCAGCATCTTCGCTAAAGCCTCCCGCGGCTTCTATAGCGTCATTTACCCGCGAACCACTAGGCAATTCAAATAATCCGGGATTTGTTACCGATCCGCCCACATGAACATAAAGAACAGCAGGAGTTTCTTTAGAATCCGATGTTACATCTGTGTTTTTAGAATCTTCTGACGTAATAACAAGCGATTCTGAATTTGCGTCACTCCCAAAACCATTCATGAAAAACGAGGAAGCAGAAACAACAGCGAAAACAATAATAATGAGCAAAATTACAACAATCCCTAAAAGCATAAAGGGATTAATTGAGCCCAGATGCAATTTTGACTTTACTGAATCAACCTCATCAAGAAACGACATAAAGAAACCTCCTAGACACATCGTAGGAGGCTTGTCTCATTATCTTTTAATTATTGTTTAATCAAAACTTACACAGAATCTAATTTCTTTTTTAATTTAGGTTGTTTATATCCTGGACAAGTATAGGTCTTAATTTCTAGGTTAGCTATTACTTCTTCAATCCATTCTTCAATAGGAAGACCAGCCTCAATACGTAAAACTTCTTCAAGATTTGCATGAGTTTCAGGACTTCGCGGCATGAAAAGCGTACAGCAATCAGGGGCATCTTGCGAAGAGATTTCAAACGTTCCCAGTTTCTGAGCATCATTGATTATTTCAAGCTTATCGTTTCCAATGAGCGGACGAAATACCGGAAGCGAAACAACCTCATTGGTAACTTGGATATTCTCAAGCGTCTGCGATGCCACTTGCCCTAGGCTCTCACCGGTAACCAATGCCTTTGCTCCCTCCATATGGGCAACCCTATCAGCTATTTTATACATAAAACGCCGATACATAATAATTCTCAAAGAGGGCGGAACTAAACTTGCAATTTCGCGTTGATATTCACCAATAGGAGCAACAAAAAGTTTTGCAAAGCAGCCTGTTTTTTCAAGGACGTGAGCAATGTCGTCACATAAATATTCACTCGTATCAATGGTTTCGGGGCGACCGGAAAAATGAATGCCAACACATACAGCGCCACGACGAGCAAGACGCCACGTAGCCACAGGAGAATCTATACCCGCTGAAATAAGACACATTACCTTTCCTGCACTGCCAACGGGCAAACCGCCAACACCAACCAAGCTACGAGCATAGATATAGGTATATCCTTGAATAACCTCTACTCTCACTTCGACGTCAGGGTTTTTCATCTTTACTTTTTTGTCAGGAAAAGCTTGACACAATGCTGCTCCAACAAGCTGATTGAGCTGCATAGAATCAATAGGGAAATCGGTATGATTGCGCCGAGCCGAAACTTTAAAGGTTTCAAATTCCGCAACATCATCTAAGGCTTTTTGGGCAACATTGTACATAATGTCTAGATCTTGCGCGCAGCGATAACCACAAGAGATCCGTGCAACGCCAGGAACGCCAACTACTCTATTTTGTATTTCGCAGCTTTGTTCATATGAAGCGTTTTCGTCTATCAGAATACACAACCGACCCGAAATTCGCTTGATGTCTTTGATGGGATACTCACTCAAAAGCGCCTTGAGATTGGAAACAAGGCGCTTTTCAAAAAACGATCTATTGTGGCCTTTGAGACCTATTTCATGATAATGAACAAGACAAACTCGAACTAAATTCATGTACTGCTCAAAAATTAGTGATTGTGAACATCGATAGTATCAGGGCTAAAAGAAACATCACCATTTGCAATTTCTTCAAATGCTAAGCTTAAAGGCCTACGATTTGCAACACGCGCAATATCAACCGCAGATTGAAGCTGAATTGCACGATTACGCTGACCACGCATCATCTCATTGATATCCTGAGCGCGCTTAGATGCAAGTGCGCAGAGCAAGAAACGGTCATTGTCGGTTTTATTTAAGAGAACATCTATCTTTGGCTCAATAATACTCATCCGCTTTATTCCTTCTTATCATCTGCAAAAGAATTAACTATTGAAACAAGCTCTTGGACTGCTTTGTCCAACTTATCATTCACAAGTTGAATATCATACTCCATTTTATGCGAAAGCTCCAGATGGGCGGTCTTCATTCTTTTAACAATCACATCTTCGGGCTCAGTTCCACGACCGCGTAGCCTTCTTTCAAGCTCTTCAAAAGAAGGTGGCTCAATAAAGATAAGGTGTGCTTGTGGCATCTTATCTTTAACCTGAAATGCCCCTTGGACATCAATTTCTAATATTACTTGCTTCCCTGCTTGAATGTGCTCTTCGACTGCACTGCGCAAGGTACCATAGTAGTTGTTATGAACCAGAGCCCATTCAAGAAACCCGTTATCGTTGATTAAATTTTTAAATTTATCCTCGGGTAAAAAATAATAATGAACGCCATCGATTTCGCCTTTGCGAGGACTTCTGGTAGTTGCCGAAATTGACAACCACGCATCATCAACGCACTGCAACAAACGAGCCACCAAGGTACCTTTGCCAGTACCTGATGGCCCTGAAATAACAAATAAGTTACCAGTTCTTGTATTAGCCAAGTTTATCTAACAACGCTTTCTGCTGACGCTCCCCTAAGCCCTTGAGACGACGAGATTCGGCAATTTCAAGCTCTTTCATAACCTTTTCGGCTTTTGCTTTACCGTAACCAGGTAGTGTTTCTATAAGTGTAGACACCTTCATTCGCCCTACTATGGGATCGTCCTTCATACTCAGAACTTTCTCGAGAGTTATTTTACCGCTTTTCAGCTCTTCACGAACCTTTGCTCTTTTCAAACGTGCTACCTTTGCTTTTTCAAGCGCAGCCTGACGTTCTTCAGGAGTGAGCTGTGGTACAGGCATTTGAGTCTCCTTTACTTTCTGAACTCTTCTTACAATATGTATACCCTGTCAGAATTAACACACAACCACTTTACAAAAAAATAAAACAATTTTCCACATTTTTTACCAAATGACCAAATACACAACTAGCGATTAAAATCGGCAATGACCTGGTATTTTATCTTAAAAAAGAGCAAAATTTTAAAAACATTTCTCAAAAAAATGGAATTTTTTCAATACCCTCTTGAAAAATAGATACAACCGTAAAGAGTCTAATAAGACAAGAGAGAATATGCCGCCACACCAGACTCCAAATCCTTATTAAAAGAGATCAAGGAAGTTACCCCAATAACGTTTGCTTTGCGTTTTTCCAGTTCAGCAACAAGAGCGGTAATTTCTGATGAATCATCAACGACATCATCTACAATCAAAACCTTGTTGCCTTTAACGATATCGCCACCATTAAGGAAAGAAACAACGCCGTTATCTACCTCGGCACAAACAAAACGCGCCCATGCCGCTGTAGCAACCGAATAGGCAAAAAGCATCTCATCGTTATGAAGACAAAGGACAATATCGAGCTTGGTATCGTTAGGTAATTGCTGTAAAAGTTCAACAGCTAAACGATTGGTAACGATAGGGTCTTCCAAAATCCTCATAGAATCAACTGAAGGATTGCTTTTGTCAGCTTCATCTAGACATCCTGTTTTAGTAAGAATTTCGATAATTTCTTCTTGCTTCATGTTTTATAATCCTTTCACAATTGATTCAAAAGCAGCACAAGAGTCGGCAGCTGCTGTGATAGGTCTGCCAACAACAATATGAGAAGCACCTTGCTCAAAAGCCTCTTTAGGAGTCATAACGCGGCTCTGATCATCAAGACTTGCCCCTTGAGGGCGAACGCCAGGAGTAACAATAAAAGCGCTTGGTCCTAAAAGCCCACGAAGCATGCTTGCCTCATGAGGAGAAGCAACAACACCCGATACATTGGCTTCTTGAGCCTGAAGCGCAAGACGACGAATTTGATCGATTACCTCACCAGAAACACCCGTTGCATTAAGCGTTTTAACGTCCATGCTTGTTAGCACGGTAACAGCCAAAGTAATTGGTTCAACCAAAGCTGATGCCTCACCGGCTCCTTGTTTTGCAGCCTTCATCATCTCTACACCGCCAACAGCATGCATGGTAATCATATCTGCACCAGTTGCAACGGCAGCGCGGGCAGCCCCTTGAACTTGATGGGGAATATCATGAAACTTTAAATCGAGAAAAACTTTAAATCCACGCTCTTTCAGGCTTTTCACAATTGAAGGCCCCTCTTGGTAAAACAGCGTCATACCAACTTTTACCCACCGAGCATGCCCAGCAAGCATATCTGCCAGTTTAAAAGCGCGCGTTTTATCACAGTCGAATGCGACAATAACCCTATCGCGCAAAGTTTCATTGTTGAAATCTAACACTCAAGCGCTCCTATCAACTCATTCACATCTTTTACGCCTGTTTTTTCACAAAAGGCAATAACACCTTCAAGCACATCAACGGTTGCCGTAGGGTTCATGAAATTTGCTGTACCAACTGCCACAGCCGTTGCCCCTGCCAACATAAATTCAACCGCATCAAGCCCAGAGGTAATTCCACCCATACCAAGTATTGGAATTGAAACCGCAGAAGAAGCCTGCCAAACCATACGGAGAGCAAGAGGTTTAACCGCAGGACCAGACATTCCACCAACAACACGCGCCAGCTCGGGCTTGCGCGTATAGGGATTGATTGCCATACCTAAGGGAGTATTAATAAGAGAAAGAGCATCGGCGCCAGCAGCTTCTACCGCTTTTGCTATAACGGTAATATCGGTGACATTAGGAGTAAGTTTAACAATGAGCGGAAGCTTAGTAGCTTCTCTGCAAGCCTTTGTCACCATTGCTGCAAGCTTAGGGTCAGCGCCAAAAGCAGCACCACCGCTATCAACGTTAGGACAAGAAATATTGATCTCCAACGCATCTGCCAAACCCGACTCTTCAAGCGCCTGAACAACCGCAACATATTCCTCAACGCTATGACCAGAAACGTTAACGATAATAGTGGCATGTTGCTCAACAAGCCACGGAAGATCATAATCAATAAGCTTTTGAACGCCAGGATTTTGCAAACCAATAGAGTTCAACATTCCTGAAGGTATTTCTGCAATACGAGGAGTGGCATTACCAGACCACCCATGAAGCGAAACCCCTTTGGTTGTTACAGCACCCAAAGAAGACAGGTCAACAAAATCGGAGTATTCTTTTCCTGAAGCAAACGTTCCAGAACAGGTGGTAACAGGGTTTTTCATATCAAGACCACCCAAATTAACACAAGTTTTTACCGTCACTGCCAAATCACCTCCGCTGCGTCAAATACTGGCCCATCAACACAGGCTCTTTTATTTCCCGCTTTGGTAGAAACAACACACGAAAGACAACACCCTATTCCACATGCCATACGTTTTTCTAACGATACGGAACAGGGAATACGAGCTGCGCAACACATTTGCGAAACAGCCTTCATCATAGGCTCTGGACCACAACAGGCAAGATATTCTGGCTTATTGCTCGCAAGCTTTTGCTTGAGCAGATCGGTGCAAAACCCTTTATAGCCAAGGCTTCCATCATCGGTTGCCACCTCTACCTTAACACCAAGAAGAGACCGATATGAATCCAACAATACATGAGCCTCTTTTGTTTGAGCACCAAGAATTACACTAACTTCAAACCCCGCATCAAGAAGATCTTGCGCATGCATAAAAAGCGGTGCTGCACCAACGCCTCCTGCTACCAAAAGAGCCGTTTTACCGCTCTTAACACAGGGAAGACGCCACCCATGACCTATTGGACCTAAGATATCAACCTCATCACCTAAAGCTAGCTCTGTCATACGCAAAGAACCATGACCAACTACTTGGTACAAAATAGTCAACGATGATGCATTACTATTTACCTTAAATACTGAAAACGGACGGCGAAGAATATGAGACTCCATACCGGGAATTTTAAGATGTATGAACTGTCCCGCCTGTAAACACTGAGGAATATCTTCAACAGCAAGCTCAATCAAATACAAATTGCTCGTACAATGTTTGTTTGAAACTACCGTTGCTTTTCTATGTAAAACTTTTGACATGCTTACTCTCTCACCTCTTGCCACTGATCAAGATCTTGCAAGGCTATAACGGAAGGGCTTTGATTCTGTAGCGTTTCAATGGCTGAAACAAAAGCCTGAGCCCCAGCAAGAGTGGTAACGTAGCAAAGGTTATGGCGCACCGCCAACGTACGAAGATGATAGCCATCAGGGCGCGTATCTTGGCCAAAGGGAGTGTTGAGCACTAAATCAACCTTGCCACCATTGATCATCGAAGCAATATTGGGTTCAGGTTCACTTACACGACCAACTTTTTCACAAGGAATATTAGCCGCCGTGAGCGCTCGAGCAGTGCCCTCGGTAGATACGAGATTAAAGCCCATTCTTACAAGATCGCGCGCTAAAGAAATAATGGCGCGTTTATCACGATCGCACACCGAAATAAAGCAGGTGCCCGAGAGAGGCAAATCGGTAGAAACAGCTGCTTGAGTTTTTGCATACGCGGTGGGGAAATTGTAGGCGATACCCATAACCTCACCCGTTGATTTCATTTCAGGACCTAAAATCACATCGGTTCCTGGAAAACGCCCAAAAGGCATAACAGCTTCTTTGACACAATAGTGAGTTTGTCTGCGCTCATCATCTGGCAAGCCAAAGGAAGCAATTTTTTCTCCCGCCATAATACGAGCGGCAAGCTTAGCTAAAGGAACTCCTGTTGCCTTAGATACAAACGGAACAGTACGAGAAGCTCGAGGATTAGCCTCGATAACATAAACCACCATATCCTTGATGGCAAATTGAATGTTAATTAAACCAACAACACCTAAGCGCATAGCGAGGCGGCGCGTAATTGAGCGAAGCTGGCTTACCTGTGCCTCAGAGAGAGTAAACGGCGGAATGCAACACGCTGAATCGCCCGAATGAACGCCAGCCTCTTCAATGTGCTCTAGCACGCCACCGATATAAACGTTTTCGCCATCGCACAGAGCATCAACATCACATTCGATAGCCCCTTCAAGGAAGCGGTCAAGGTATACAGGATGATCAGGAGTAATGCGAGCAGCTTCTGCCATATATTTTTCAAGATATTGCGCATCATAGGCAATAACCATACCTCGTCCGCCCAAAACATAACTTGGACGAACCAAAAGCGGAAAACCAATACGATCAGCAACTTGACATGCCTCTTCAAACGACGAAGCCATTCCCGCTGCAGGATACACTATAGAAAGCTCATCGAGTACTTCAGCAAAACGATCACGGTCTTCGGCTAAATCGATAGCAGAGGGCTTAGTGCCCATAATATGAACGCCTGCTTCTTCGAGTGCTCGTGCCAGCTTTAAAGGAGTTTGCCCGCCAAGGGTAACCACTACCCCATCAGGCTGTTCAATATCAACGATATCCATAACGTCTTCAAACGTTAGCGGCTCAAAATACAAGCGATCTGACGTGTCATAATCGGTTGAAACCGTTTCTGGGTTACAGTTAACCATAATGGTTTCAAAACCAGCCTCATGAAGTGCATAGCTTGCATGAACGCAGCAATAATCAAATTCGATACCCTGACCAATACGGTTAGGTCCAGCACCTAAAATCATGGCACGCTTTTTTGCAGCAGGTTTAATTTCATTGGTGCCCACTTCATAGGTTTTATAGTGATATTCAGTCTCACTTCTAAACTCGGCTGCACAAGTATCTACCGTTTTAAAAACAGGGATTACACCCAGTTCTTTGCGGTAAGCTCTAACGGAGCGTTCATCACTCTTGCAAAGATAGGCAATTTGGGCATCAGATATTCCGTACCGTTTAGCGCAAAGCATATCTTGAGCAGATAAATCAGAAAGCGCATGTGTTTTAAGTGCTTGCTCAACCATGATGATGTCTTTAATGCGAGACAAAAACCACGGATCTATCTTTGAAGCTTCATATACGTTTTCAACCGACCAGCCACGACGAAAGGCCTCTGCAATATAAAAAATCCTGTTTTCGGTGGGAAGCGCTACCAATTCATCAAAATGTTCTTCATCAAAATCGTCTTTACCATCTTGTCCAAGACCCATTCTGCCGTTTTCAAGCGAGCGCATGGCTTTGCCAAACGACTCCTCAAAGGTACGACCAATAGCCATGATCTCGCCAACCGCCTTCATGCGGGTAGAAAGCGTGGTATCGGTGCCCTTAAATTTCTCAAAGGCAAAACGCGGCACTTTAACAACGCAATAATCAATAGAGGGCTCAAAACAAGCAGGAGTTGCTTTGGTGATGTCGTTAGTTATTTCATCAAGGGTATATCCAACAGCAAGCTTAGCTGCCGCTTTTGCAATAGGAAACCCTGTTGCCTTAGAAGCAAGAGCAGAAGATCTGGAAACTCTTGGATTCATTTCAATAACAATCAAACGACCATCGTGCGGATTAAGAGCAAATTGAACATTTGATCCGCCCGTTTCAACACCAATTTTTTCCAAAATAGCCAACGACGCAACGCGCATTCTTTGATATTCGATATCAGAGAGCGTTTGCGCAGGAGCAACTGTGATGGAATCTCCCGTATGAACACCCATAGGGTCAAAATTTTCAATGGAGCAAATGATAATGCCATTGCCTGCCTTATCGCGCATTACCTCCATTTCAAATTCTTTCCAACCCTCAATGCTTTCTTCAACTAAAACCTCTGAAACAGGAGAAAGCTCAAGGCCTTGCGAAACAATCAAACGCAGCTCTTCTTCAGTATGAGCAATGCCACCACCAGCGCCACCAAGCGTAAAAGAAGGGCGCAAAACCAACGGATAACCAATGCTCTTTGCCAAAGACAGGGCATCTTCAACAGAATAGGCGTATCCGCTCCGTGCAACTTCTAGGCCAATTTCAGCCATAGCCTCGTTGAATTGCTTTCTATCTTCACCACGTTCAATTGCCGCTAAATCGCAACCAATCATCTCAACATTATATTTTTCAAGCACCCCTGCTTGAGCAAGCTCTACAGCAGTGTTAAGGCCCGTCTGACCACCAAGTGTTGGCAAAAGCGCATCGGGGCGCTCTTTAGCAATAACCTTCTCAACATATTCAAGCGTAATGGGTTCAACGTAAGTTCTATCGACGAGTTCAGGGTCGGTCATAATAGTGGCAGGGTTTGAATTAACCAGGATAACCTCGTATCCGTCTTCTTTCAAAACCTTACATGCTTGCGCGCCCGAATAGTCAAACTCACAGGCCTGACCAATAACAATGGGGCCAGAACCAATAACCAAAATACGCTTTATATCAGTTCTCTTAGGCACGATTGCCCCCTTCTTCTTCACCAAAAACCCAACCAGCTAAACGATCTTTTGCAATGTCGATATCAAGATAATTTGCATCGCCATCCATAAGTTTAGTAAACGCGGTAAATAAATAATGCGCATCAGTTGGACCAGGATTTGCCTCGGGATGATACTGAACAGAAAAGGCGGGCTGATCCAAAAATGCTATCCCTTCAGCAGTTCCATCGTTGAGATTTACATGGGTGAGCTGAATGCGACCAAATTTTTCATTCATCACAACAGGAGCTATACCCTTATTTGCCCAAAAGCGTAAATCGCTGTGATGGGTTTTTTCTCCGCCAGAAAGGGAGGGAATCAAAGGTCCAAGCGAATCAAACAATAACCCAAACCCATGGTTTTGCGCCGTTATTTCTACACGTTTAGTGCGCAAATTCATAACAGGCTGATTGCCTCCGCGATGCCCAAATTTAAGTTTTTCCATCCTTGCGCCACTTGCTAAAGAAATCATCTGATGACCTAGGCAAATACCAAAAAGCGGCACTTTTCCAATAAGCTTTTCAACCTGAGAATACGTTTCTGAAACTGCATCGGGATCCCCTGGGCCATTGCTCAAAAAAACTCCATCAGGTTTGAGCGCTAAAACCTCTTCAGCGGGAGTATCCCATGGAACAACGGTAAGATTGCAGCCCACGCGAATCAAACCATGAAGAATTGATTTTTTTACTCCACAGTCATAGGCAACAACATTGTAACGAGCATCTTCAGGTGGCGCTACAGCAAAGGCATGGCTTTTAGGAAGTTCGCAAAATGCATCTTTCGTTGTTCTGCTCACTGTTTTTACTAAGTTAAGCCCCACAATTGATTCAGAGCTTCTAACCTTTGCCAATAGGCTTGCATCATCTTGATCCAAGGTAGAAACAACACCTCGCTGTGCACCCTTATCGCGAATATGGCTCGTGAGCATACGGGTATCAACCCCTGCTAGAGCAACGACCCCTCGCTCAGATAAAAACTCTGGCAAAGAGATATCTGATCGCCAATTAGAAGGAGTGAAACACATATCGTGAACAACCAATCCACGCAATGCCAGTTTATCTGCCTGCACATCATCAAGATTAACGCCATAATTTCCTATTTGAGGATACGTCATGGTAATAATTTGACCTGCATATGAAGGATCAGAAATTATTTCAAGATATCCTTCAAGTGAAGTGTTAAAGCAAACCTCACCAAAAACTTCTCCTTCTGCCCCGCAAGAAAAGCCTTCTAAAACAAGACCGTCTTCCAAAACAAGCTTAGCGGGTTTAAGGTCTGCCTTAGAGGTATTTTTAAGCAAAGAACTAATCAACGACATGACCTTCTTTCATAGTAGGAACACCTTCAACAAATACATCGGTAGCACGACCAACTAAATCAAATCCTAAAAAGCCACTATTTTTTGCTTTTGAATACATTTCATCTGCTAAAACTGTCCAAGAAGCTTCTGGATCAAAAATAGTGAGATCGGCAATTGAGCCAACCGATAAGGTGAGAGCATCTAAACCAAGAATTTCACGAGGCTTAATAGCCATCAACTCAATAAGACGATTGTAAGAGATATGCCCAGGACGAACCAGATAGGTAAGAATCACAGCGAGCGAAGTTTCAAGACCTGTCATACCAAACGGAGCAAGTTCAAACTCGCGCTCTTTTTCATGAGCTGCATGCGGTGCATGATCGGTTACGATGCAATCAATCACCCCATCTTTAACCGCCTCAATAAGTGCTTGATTATCTTCTTTCGTTCTAAGCGGCGGATTCATTTTTAAATTGGTGTCATACGATTCGGTAATATCATCTTCGTTGAGCACCAAATGATGCGGGGTTACTTCACAGGTAACCTGAAGGCCTCGTTGCTTTGCTTCATGCACAAGTTCAACACCTCGAGCAGTAGTTATATGCTGAATATGAAGCGGACATCCCGTAAGTTCCGATAAGGCAATGTCGCGCTGAATTTGGAGCTCTTCGCCTGTGGAAGGCCACCCAGCCATGCCTAAGCGCGTTGAAACAACTCCCTCATTTACCTGACCAGGACCAACAAGTGCCTCATCTTGGCAATGTGACATAACAACTTTGTTGAACATTTTTGCGTAATCCATAACGCGACGCATCATTGCAGAGTTTTGAACACCACGACCATCGTCGGTAAAAGCAACCGCACCATGTAAAGCCATATCGCCCATCTCGGAGAGCGATTCACCCTTTAAATCTTTTGTGCAGGCACCACTCGGAAACACTCGACAGTGATGAGCTTTTTTAGCCTCTTCTAAAACATAATCTATTACTGAAGCATTATCGGTTGTAGGAGTAGTGTTGGGCATAGAGCAAATTCCGACAAAACCACCATGCGCTGCTGCGGCGGTACCCGTTGCAATGGTTTCTTTATGCTCGCCTCCGGGCTCACGCAAATGTACATGAATATCAATAAGCCCTGGAGTACAAATGCATCCCGATCTGTCTAAGACCTCAACACCTTCTTCTGGTATATCTTGACCTATTGCAGCAATAAGCCCATCTTCAAGCAAGATATTTGAAACCGTATCAAGATTTATTTGAGGATCGATGAGGCGAACATTTTTAACAAGATATCTCATGAGCGCCACCTCCTAATAAAAGATAAATCAGCGCCATACGCACGCATACACCAGAAAATACCTGATTAACAATAACCGATTGAGAACAATCTGCCATGTAGCTATCAAGCTCAACACCACGGTTGATTGGCCCTGGATGACAAATTATGGCATCATTTTTCAGCTTGGAAGATCGCTTTTTGGTTAAACCATACAAAAGATGATACTCACGTAAACTTGGAAATGGTGCACCTTCTAAACGCTCCATTTGAATGCGCAACATGTAAATAACATCGAGCTCGGGTAGCACTTCGTCAAAATGAGGAGTAACAATGTCTGCTCCTAAAATATCAGGACGAGCCGGCATGAGAGTTGCCGGAGCAATGAGCGTTACCTGCGCACCCATCTTCTTTAATGCAGGAACCAAAGAACCACATACGCGAGAATGAGCAATGTCTCCCACTATGCCAATTTTGAGGTTTTCAAATGAACCTTTATGTTTCCAGATGGTGTATAAATCTAAAAGAGCCTGAGTAGGATGCTGATGCTTGCCATCACCTGCATCAATAACAGAAGCATTGGTATGCTGGGAAACCAAATAAGGCGAACCTGCGCACTTATGGCGCACGATAAACATGTCAACCTTCATGGAATCAAGCGTTTTAACCGTATCTATTAAGCTTTCGCCTTTTACCGTTGATGATGCGGAGCCTCCCGCGTTGAGAGAATCGCAAGAAAGTCGTTTTTCTGCCAACTCAAACGAACCTCTAGTACGCGTTGACGGCTCTAAAAATAAGTTACAGACCGTTTTGCCACGAAGCGTTGGAAGCTTTTTAATGGGGCGCTCGTTAACTTCTTCAAACATGCGTGCCTGATTTAAAACAACTTCAATATCTTCACGCGATAAATCATGTACAGAAAGCAGGTGCTTATGGTTAAACATTAGCGCCTCCTAGCGGAGCCGAACCAACATGTTGACCAGGCTTTACCTGAGATATTTTTACCGCAGATTCTTCATCAACTTCTTCCAAAAATAAACGGACATTTTCGCTTTTAGAAGAAGGAACGTTTTTTCCTACATAATCTGCTCGTATTGGAAGTTCACGATGCCCGCGATCGATTAATGTTGCCAGCTGAATTTTAGAAGGACGCCCAAAATCCATTAATGCATCAAGGGCTGCTCTGATTGTTCTGCCCGTGTACAAAACATCGTCAACCAACACGATGGTTTTTCCTTCAAGTGAAAAGAGAATATTGGTACCCTGAACTTGAGGCGAAAGATGAATTACAGAATCATCTCGATAAAAACTAATATCCAAAGAACCTACAGGAACAGAAACGCCTTCAATCTCTTTAATAATTGAAGCCAGTCGACGAGCAAGAATATCTCCCCGCGTAACTATTCCTACAAGAGCTAGATTGTCACAGCCCTTATTGTGCTCAAGAATTTGATGAGCAATTCGCACGAGCGTTCTTTGGATTTCACCTGCTTCCATCACTACTGATTCATTGTTTTCAGTTTTTGTCATACACACTCCCTACTAAAATTATCGAAGTGCGTACAGTAGAAGCCGTTAGCCCTCATGGGCCCTGCCTGCAAAACACCAGGCAGAAGATGACATCATGTTTGCCTATGTACACCATAGGCTTATGTTGCGCCTTATCGGTCTCTCTGTACCGCCATTAAAGGACAACACTATTATAGAGCCGAAAGGTTTGCTGTCTAGCATAAAACCAATACTTCCCCATTGGTAAAATCGAACACAAAAAAGCTTA
>CAVJWZ010000031.1:0-17444 GCA_963653545.1 uncultured Eubacteriales bacterium
GGTTTAACGCAAGTATGAATTTCCCAATTTCAATAAACTTATTTTATACACCATATAAAACCTACTTATAGATATATGCATTGAACTTTAATCAAGGTACGCTTATAATTAGATCGTAAGGAGAAAGGAAATAGAAATGCATTATGAAGTAACGACGCAAGATAATAATTACAATGAAACGGTTAGGGGCAAGTTCGAATGCTTTTCCGATGCTCTGACAGCTTACAGCCGCTATGTTGAACGCATTGAGAATGGATGGTCACCATTGTCTATTGATTCAACGCATATATGGCGTGTTAATGAATTCGGCTATAAGTTGGTTAACTCTTTCTATAGTTTTATGAAATAACATACTTATAATACATGAAAGGTGGTCTTATTATGATGGAACCTAATATTAATCGCGATTTTACAGTTCATCCTAGGAAAAGGATGCAACCCGCGCCCCGTTATAACTGGGCGGGTGAGCCGATGCCCTATCGCTTGGATCAGGTTTACACGCGATATTCCGGTGCAAAGCTTGCGGCTTATAATGATTGCATCGAACTATGTAAGTGCTATAACGGGTATAATTTCGTTATAACATCTTTCAATACGTTTGCGTTTTCTGTAGCGTTTGACTTTGAACATCCTGAAACGGGTCAAATGATGACCGCTCGGATTACTCGCTGCAATGCTGATGCTTATTATATTTCTTAATCATTAGTGTTAATACACCCAGTCAGGGCATTATATCAAATGCCCTGCTATGGATGTATTGCATTAAACGAAAGGGTGTAATTATGGGGTACTATACAATCCGTTATAACGGCTTAATATCAGTTAGCCGCTACACAACATTCACGGCGGCTTATGATACAGCTGAATTTTATAGTCAAATTATGCAATGCCCGGTGGAGGTATGGCGTGAGTCGCCTACAGGTGTATGTTCATGGGTGGATACGATCAGATTCCATTAGAATGTGAAGATTTTATGAAAGATCTTCGGTTTTAAAGATTTGCAAGCTATCTAATGCATGTTTAGTGTAATATATCTATATCAGCGAAAAACGAAAATGTTTTAAGGAGTTAATTATGTCCCGTCAAATCACGTTCTTTAATTTCGAGGTAGGCATTCAGCAGATGGTCGAAGCCGAGGACGGCCGTTTTGACCTAGTTCGAAAGCCAATTGCGATCGTGGAAGACTCTTCCATGACTAAAACCGAGATCCGTAAGGCGATCATTGATGCTGGGGTTGAGTGCAAGCGTGGCACGGAGGTTTATGCCACTAAGGTCGGTAGGGTTGTATATAGGTTCACGACCGAAGCGCTCAAATCCATCGCTGAGTCGCGCGAGGAATTGCCGATTGATTAATTGGGCGATTGTCCACATTCTACCGAATCATCAATCCTAAAGGCGGTTCGGTAGGATGTGGCCAATTAATTCGGTCGAAGTGATCGAAGCCACACGTACAGAAAGGGTAAGTTATGGGATATTTCGAGAAGTTTAACAGGGGCAAGGGAATTCCGTTCATGGATGGGCGTACTAAGATTGATCTACCGTTGAATGAGAATGTTCACATTGTGGACTACGGGTTTATCAACGGCGATGACGGCGAGTTCGTAGTTTTGGCTCTTTATGAATATCCGGAAAATTTCTTTTTCGGTAATTCAATCGCCACGCAGAACATTCAGACCATTGAAAGTGATGCAGGTTCCAAAGAGGAAGCAATAGCGATGCTTGCAGATGTTGCAATCGTTTTCAACAAGGTCGAGAGCAAAAAGATCGACAATACTACCAAGAAGCATCGTGTATATACCACGATGACGTTTATTGAGGATGATAAGAACGTACCGTTTTAAATCCAACTAAGGCCAGGGGCGAGCCAAAATCGCCCCAATTTATTTTGAATGGAGGTTGTGAAGAAAATGATTATTTTACCTATTTGCTCTGCGATTATGAACGGTATTATGGGCTGGGCAATGTGGGAGATATCCTATATGCAGGATGATTTTCTATTGCGCATCATGGCAGTTCTTTCTATCTTTATGGGGTTGTTTACGCTCGCTATGGAGGTGATGTAATGGCAAGTTTAACAAGAAATGGAGTGTGCTATTCTATTATGGACAGTCCATTTTACCAGGATTATGGCGGTTACAGGTTCTTTTTTTCTTCTGAAACCCATAGATCTAAGTTCTTTGAAAAGGCACGTATTAGAGAGGAATGGTTAACCGATTCTCTTAGTAGACGCTTTCATTTCAAGTTCGATGCTTCTCTACTTGCTATTTTCCAACTTTACGATCAGGTGGAAAGTCGGGGTTTTTACGTTGTGTGCGAAGGCGGCCAAGAGCTTAATTCCTTGGATGATGTGAAGATTAAAGCCGTGATGTGAAATGGCGGGTTTTGTATGGAACGCTTTCCGGCTGGCAAGACTTAGATCAGCAGTTCGCGCGTACAATGCTGCTATTACCAGAAAGACGAAAGAGCTTGAAGGCATGGGGGTTGCCGAGTATGCGAATTATCTTCCTCCAAAAGTCACGGTGGCCGGGATTAAGGAACGTATATATAACGTTAACGATTTTCGTAGGATAGTCGGCTATAAAAACGATATTGCCCACCATCGTTATAGCGAGCTTTCACGTGTGCTTAAATCTGTTAATCCAGAAGCTCTGAACATTGTGCTAGATAAGGCAGGTAATCTTACCACTAATTACGAGTTGAGGCAGTTTGAGTTAGATAAGAGAGCAATACGGCGAATGCGCGAGAGAACATTGAGGGATATGACCTCAACGCTCTACGATGGTGATATTGCCTACGATCTAGATTCTATGACCCCACCCGAAAGGGCAACTGTTACTACCAATAATGATCTTATCGTTGATGATGAGGGTGAACTTGACAGTTCAACTGAAGATGAGATAGACCCTGAGACGTTGGCTAAGTGGAGAAGGGAAGATGCCAAGAACAAGCGCCGACAGGTTGCACCAGATGCAATGTTCGAAGTGTATATGGATGTATGGAAGAATCCGTTAAACTTCCATGCTGCTATGAGCGGATACCGTGATTTGATTGAAGCAATGGAATGGTTGCTAGAGAACAGGATTGACGTTCTTAATAAGATGTTCGCAGAAGGCAGGGACGAGCTTGATCCGCAATACATCACCGAGAGCGGCGGTGCGTCCAATCCGTATGTGAATATCCCATATGAGACAAGGCACAATAGGGCAGTTAGGTTTGTGGTGAACAAGGCAAGGGCGGCAGGTTATGAAGGTTAAGGGATTGGAGAACATAGCGGGAGTTTATTACGGTATAGGCGACAAATCTATCTTGCCAATGCATTTTGGCGAGCAAGCAGATGATCTGTATAATGCCCTTGCCGATCTTATTGGCAGGGAAGATGACAGCACGTTCGGTGAGTGCGAATGGTGGGAGGATACTTTGATTCGCAAAAGCTACACAGCGGATTTCGAGACTACCACCGATCTTGAGGATTGTAGGGTATGGGCTGTTGCAACCTGTGAGATAGGCAACATCGAGAATATAGAGCGCGGTACAAATGTTGAATGGTTTATAGATTGGTGCAAGAACCATGGTACATGCAATGTATACTTCCATAATCTTGCTTTTGATGGGGCGTTTATCATGGACTATCTAGAGCGCCATGGATGGGAATGGGTAGATGGAAGGGACAAGATAGCTAGCAAGACTTATACCACCGTGATCAGTGATGCGAATCAGGTCTATTGCATTGATCTGTATTTCAACAGCAGGCTTAATGTTAAGATCATGGATAGCCTGAAGATCGTGCCGTTATCTATCGCCCAAATGGCAAAGGCATACAATCTCCCGATTCTCAAAGGATCAATAGACTACACAGCGCCAAGGCCGATAGATCATCAGCTCACCGAAGAAGAGATAGCCTACCTTGACAATGATGTGATAATTGCGGCAATGGTTATGGATAAGTTCTTGTCTGAAGGATTAACTAAGATGACCGCTGGAAGCAATGCTCTTGCCAACTATCGGGATATGAACGGTGGGCGAAAGGGGTTCCGCAGGTGGTTCAATTATCTTGATGCTGAAGAGGATGAGTTCATTCGCAAGGCCTATCGTGGCGGTTTCACGTGGGTAAATCCTAGGTATCAGGGGAGGAAACTTGGCAAAGGCATTGTCTTCGATGTTAATAGCCTGTATCCAAGCGTTATGAACAGCTGTGCGCGGGAACGTCTGCCCTATGGCAAACCAGTATGGTTTGATGGGAAACCTAAGAAGTCTGAGACGTTTGATCTATGGGTTGCAGAAGTTACCTGCTCTTTTAGGATAAAGGAAGACCACATTCCATGCATCCAGTTGAAGGGCAATTATCGCTTTAAGCAAACTGAGTATCTATCTAACAGCGGCGGTAATGTTACTTTTACAGTGACTTCGGTTGATTGGGAGCTTATAAGGCGGCAATATTATGTGTACAATCTGCGTTGGCATGGTGGGTACCAGTTCAAATCAGCTT
The DNA here is from genome assembly GCA_963653545.1 of uncultured Eubacteriales bacterium. Taxonomy (GTDB): domain Bacteria; phylum Actinomycetota; class Coriobacteriia; order Coriobacteriales; family Eggerthellaceae; genus Anaerotardibacter. The sequence goes on from CAVJWZ010000031.1 coordinate 4,487, forward strand.
CATTCTTGTTCAAATCTTATATTGATAAATGGATCGGTATAAAGAATCAGGCAACTATAGACGGCAATTCAGGTATGCGGCAGATTGCAAAGCTCATGTTGAATAGTTTATACGGGAAGTTTGCAACACGCACAACTGTTTATTCCCGTAGGCCGATGATCGTGAATGACGTTCTTAGGTATGTAGATCTTCCACCTGAAGAGCGTGATCCTGTTTATCTGCCTGTGGGAGTGTTCGTAACTGCCTGGGCTAGGTTCAAGACCATCACTTCAGCACAGTCTGTTTACGACCGTTTCATATATGCAGACACAGACTCAATTCACTTGATAGGCACGGATGTTCCTGATTGCATTGATGTGGACGATGTGCGTTTAGGAGCCTGGAAGCATGAATCAACTTTCTGGCAGGCTAAGTTCCTTAGAGCGAAATGTTACATGGAATACGAGGAAGGCAGTGAAAGCCCAACAGTTCACGTGGCGGGGATGCCTGCTACTTGCCATGAGCAGGTGGATATAGATAATTTCGAATTCGGCGCTGAATATGATGGGAAACTGTACACTCACAGGGTAAAAGGCGGAATAGTGCTGCTACCAGATAAGATACAGATAAGGGAGTAGGTATGTGGGTTTTGAAACATAATGATTATTTTCCAGTCTATCTAAGAGAGATATATTACGAGGACTATAATAGTCGCGAATGTTATCCTGATGTGGTTGAAGAAATCAGCAAAGCGAAGATATTCATTTCACGTTCGGAAGTAATCACCTATAAAAAATTTTTAGAAAACGAGGTTTGTTCGGGTTGGTTTATTTGCGAAGTTGACATAAAGGAAAGGACTTACAATTCTATTAAGTAATATGCTGTGGCTATTGATATGGATAACTTAGTTCTATATTTTGCCGATTTAATCGGCACATTATGCAATAAGGAGGAATAGGAACTATGGAAGTTGAAGAGAATGAAACCATTTATGCTGTGTCCATGAAGTCTACTGAGACTACCTATGAATACCACATTTATGAGTTAATTGGTGATGAAGTCCATATGGAGAAAACCGTCACGTTTATAGAAGTACATGATATGTATCCTTCTGAGGTGTCTAATGCCAGTGACGCGCTGTTGGCTCTTCATTCCCATGCACCTGAATTTTTTGAGAATTAACCTATTGCCAACTTATATCTCCCATGGTTATAATAAGTTGGCAGGTTGAAAGGAGGATATATGCCTTATGTTTTCGTAGAAGAACTTGGTGAAGGTCAAGAAGCTGTAGACGTTAGAAGTGTTGACGAGTACAATGCTCTTGAAATTGAGCTGGACACAGCTGTTGGGGCACGTGATGAACTCCAACATTCTTATGACGAGCTTGTTAACGAGCGAGATAGTCTTGCAGCTGAGCTTGATGATGCCAAGACAAAGTTCGCAAATGCTTTCTTATCGTCTCCCCAAAAGGCGAAAGAGAACAACTCCAATGAAATGAAGCACGAGGAAAAGCCCCAGAACTTCAAATCACTTTTCACAGGAAGGAATAAGAGCAATGCCAACTAAACCATCTGCCGTGGAACTTGGAGCGGCTGAAGCCATGCGCAAGAACCCCGATTATGCCAAGGATGCCTTGGAAGCGATTATCAATGAAACCCCTGAGCTTGCGGAAGCCCTGCTTGCTGAAGGTCTAGTAGAAGAGGTGGAATAATGAACCCCGTACGTATCCCCGATGATACCAGTTCCATTCATAACATCGGCAAGTATATCATGGGCTTTCAGCCCTATCAGAATGCCTTCTTGAATGCGCTTGTCAATAGAATCGGGCGAGTGCTTGTCACCTCCCGTATGTGGGAGAATCCTTGGGCTATATTTAAGAAAGGGCGTCTTGAATATGGCGAGACTGTAGAAGAGATTTTCGCAAACATTGCCAAACCGCATTCTTATGACCCTGGCAAGGCAGAATCCGAGGTCTTCAAGCGCGAGATTCCCGATGTTCGGGCGGCATTCCACACCATGAATTTTCAGAAGTTCTATAAGGTGACCATTTCCAATGATCAGCTTCGTCAGGCTTTCTTGTCCTATGGTGAGCTTACCGATCTTATCGCGCGAATCGTTGATACCCTGTACACCTCCATGAATCTTGATGAGTTCTTGGTGATGAAGTACATGCTTTGCCGTGAAGCTCTCAACGGTCATATCTACACTGTTACCACCAAGCCGATTGAGGGGACTGGCGCTGATCCAACGGATGCAATTGAGCGCTATCGTGAGTACACTAACAATTTGAAGTTCCTCAAAACCACCTATAACCGTGCTGGTGTGCGCAATTCCACGCCTGTTGCTGATCAGGTGATCATTATTCCCAATCGAGCCGAATCTATTATGGGTGTTCAGGTGCTTGCAGCGGCGTTCAATCTTTCCGAGGTTGACTATATCTCCAGGCGCATTCCTTTGGATTCGTGCAGTTTCGATGTTGACGATACGTTGCGCCTTGCTGAGCTTTTCGAGAACGATTCTGAATACACCCCCTTCACCGAAGACGAGATTGCGACACTTGAGAAGATCAATGCGTTCAAGCTTAGTAAGGGCTGGTTCATGGTCTTTGTCAATTTCGAGCAGTTCACTGAGAACTATAATGGTCAAGGCTTGTATTGGCAGTATTTCTATCATGTGTGGAAGACATTTTCTGTGTCTCCCTTTGAGAATGGCATTGTGTTCACGTCTGAAAATGGATCCGTTACAGGTGTGACCGTATCTCCCACTACCGCTAACGTTGCACAGGGGAGTTCCATTCAAATGACGGCTACTGTTGCCGGGACTGGTCTTTATGATAAGTCGGTGTCGTGGATGATCGACCCTGATAATGAAGTTGCAAGCGGAACCAATATTGATGGTTATACTGGCGTTCTTCATGTGGCAACTGATGAGGAAGTTGGCAATACCATCACCGTCTATGCACGTTCCAAGAACGAGGATGCTGTTGGCTCTGCCACCATCACCGTTACTGCGCGATAGCATTTAGGTGTTCAGCCGCCCTTGTATGCCATGCAGGGGCGGCTTTCTCTAAGGAGGTGAACGATGGCATTACCTAATTATTCACCATCAGGTAAGATCCTTTTTGGCAGCGTGCCGTGGGATAACGGATACACTAGCGTTCGTTTATATACTAGCCTGGATTCGCAGTACAATGATATCGTTTCTCGGATGGTGCTAAGCTCTTCTGATTACGCATATATTGGGCGCAATCGTAGGCTGAAAGTCTCATTAGCTGCTGACCGTCTGTATCATTGCAATTACTGTATGTATCGCAATGATTCCTTAACTGATGGGTATATCTACTGCTTTATTACTGATGTTAAGTACATCAACGACAACACTTCTGAGATTGAGCTTGAAACAGATGTTTTCAATACTTACCTGTATAGCGTTGACTGGCAGATACCGCCTTGTTTCATCGAAAGAGAGACAACGCCAAGCGAATCTTCTGCTTATATGTACACAAGTGAGCCTGATTTTCCTTTGGTCTATGAAATAGATGGGGAGACGCATAAATGGTTCGCACGTGGTGGATTCGTCATAATGACGTGCGCCAGCCCTGAGAAGAATGCCAATGTCATTGAAGACGTTATAAACCCGTCTGGTTATTATGCGAAGCCCGCGCCTATTCGGGCATTCAAGGGAATTCCTAATGGGTGTTCTTTCTATTACTGCCCTGTGGATACAAGTTCTGGAGGGAGCGAAGCGCTGGAGCAGTTTTTGAACCAGCTCACTTATGCTGGATCCATCGAGTCCGTGGTTGCAGTGTTCACCATCCCTGATTTTGCAACCACTCAAATGGCCGATGCAGGGTTTCAGTCCAATTCATCTGGCCAGGATGGCGCATATGATTACACTGCCACATTCGATGCCCCTGATCGAGGTTCTACCGTGGACGGTTATACGCCGCGCAATGCGAAGTTGCTATATTATCCTTACAACTTCTGCCGTCTCACCGATTATAACGGCTCAGTTTCCGATCTTCGATATGAGCTGATGGGATCTAAGACCATCGCAATCAAGTATGCTGTTTCCCCAGCTTGCCAAGCAGTCGTTGCACCGCAGGACTACCAGGGAATAACCAACTTTGATGTGGGTATGGCAGTTGCTTGCGGGGCACAAGGCTCATGGTCGAACAACACCTTTACCACCTGGCTTGCCCAAAATGCAGGTTCGGTAGCCCTCACCGTTGCTGGCGTTGCGCTGGCAGGCGTAAGCGGCGGCACTTCCCTTGCAACGGCTTCGCGCCTTTTGAGTGATGCTTCCAAGTTGCGCAACAAGGGCTTCAGCGCCTTCGGCAAGCTTGCCGAGAAGGACGCTGCAACCGCTGCATCCAAGGGAAAGAAGGAGTTGGCGGCCAGTGGCGCGGGAGCGGCGGCAGGTTATGCCCAGCTCACCAGTGCGGCGCATCAGCCCACCGTTACCAGGGGTCAGACGAATTACAATGTTATGTTCTCCACAGGGGCACAAGGTGTCCATGCTCAAAAGGTGTCTGTGAAGAAGGAGATAGCGCAGCAGATAGATCAGTTCTTCGATAGATGGGGATACGCAGTGGAGCGTATCGAAACGGTGAACATCACCTCACGAGGGGCATGGAACTACATCAAGACTGGCGGCGCGGCTCCAAGATCCCTTAACGGTGCACCAGGGTCTTCAGCACCGTTCACACGAGGGCGCGGCACTCCGGCTGAAGCGCTTGACACAATCCGCACCGCCTTTGACAACGGTGTCACTTTCTGGCATACTACAAGTGGATTCGGTGATTATTCGCAATCAAATTCTCTGTAAGGAGGTTACATGTATACAGGTATGTTCATGCCCACAGGTATGGTGCCGCCTTCCATCATGCAGGATGGTCAACGTGCGCAGAATGCCGAGACGTTTTTAACAAACCAGGACACGGCAACGATGTTCATGTGGCGCTTGATGAGCCTTGGTATTAGTGTGTTCCAATGGAAGAACCTCCCTGATGGCATTGACGAGCGAATGCTTGAGTTCTGGCTCTTGCGCGATGGGTTTGTGGGCTTCTTCTTCGATGAAATGTTGAAGTCAGATGAGAAAAGGCGCGCACCTGAGGGCTATGCTGTTCTCCCTATGATGATCGGCGGCACTTGGGATATCTACGAATATCCAACAGATAGAACCGCTTATTCGGTTAATGGGCTTAATTACGAATGCACAGAAGAAAACTCCGTTATCATTTTCAACAACTACTTGCGGGTTCCTATGTGGCTTACCCTGTGGCAATATGCCTATCGCATGGCAGAAGTTCAGCGTACCATAGATATCAACTGCAAACAGCAGCGAACGGCGAGGGTGATTCGTTGCGATGAGAAGCAGCGTCTTACCTACCTCAACGCAGCAAAAGAAGTCGATGAGGGACGCAATTGGGTTCATGGTGACAAGAATCTTGATCTTGACGCTTTTCAGGTATTCGATATCACGTCCCCTTATGTTGGGAACGATATGCAGATCTATAAACACCAACTGTGGAACGAAGCTCTCACATACCTAGGAATTGAGAATGTCAATACCGATAAAAAAGAGCGCCTTATTTCTGATGAGGTTGTGAACAATATGGGTGATGTTGAAGCTGAGCGCTTCACACGTTTGAATGCGCGAAAGCAGGCTTGCGAGCAGATAAACGATCTTTTCGGTCTTGACATTGATGTTGAGTTTCGCTCTGGTACCTACATTCGCACTGGTGCCACCGGCAATGCCCAGGTGGAGACTTCCGGTATGCAAGAGTCTAAAGTACCAGGTGATGACTATGAGTAAGTACACGACACAGCTTCGATGGCCGATCGAACAATATCTGAATACAAGAGGATTCAACCACAAAGAATCTAATTGGAAATATTGCTACAACTTCATTGGGCTGGATGATTACCCATTGTTCGATGACACGTACCGAGAAACGCTTAACAACAAGATCATCCGTGCTTATTATTTCCGTGAAATAGGCTTTGAAACTATGGGTCAATTCGCGTGGCAAATGCGTAGAACCATGCACGAGATAATGCCTTATTACAATCAGCTGTACGATTCCGAACGACTGGCGTTGGATCCTTTGTACTCGAAGAACATGGACTATTCTGAGAAATGGTCAAGGGACGAAACCAGGGGCACAGATCAAACGACTAATACTGATTCGACCTCCAAAAGCAATTCGGCAAGCAGATCTAGTGATAAGAATGTTTTCCAGGACACGCCGATGAACGGACTTGATACAGGCGCTATAGAAAGCATGGATTATGCAACAAATGTGACGCTTGACAATGGCTCAACCACTAATGAAGCAACTGGCTCCAATTCGGCTCAAACCGATAGCTCGCGAAAAGAGGTTGGGGACTATGATGGCACTAAAACACATAACGAAAGAGGATACGATAAATCACAATCCGAATTGTTGTTGATTTATCGTAAGACTTTTCTTAATATTGACTTGGAAATTGTGAACAAGTTAAATATCTTGTTCATGGGACTGTGGTAGGAGGTTGTATATGAGCGTTAGTGACACGATCGTCTCTAGATTGCGATATTGGTGTCAACTGGTACTACCAGCTGTGTATGATGATTCGTTGTCGTACTATGAGCTGTTGGCTAAAGTTACCGCCAAGATCAACGAGGTTATTGATTCCAACAATGAGCTTGCAGGGTATGTTGCCCAAAACACTGAGGATATTGCCGTCCTCAAAGAAGAGTTCCAGAAATTCAAAGACGGTGATTACGACTACATTATCGAAGAAGCTGTTGCGAAATGGCTAGATGTGCATATGGAAGCGCTTATCAAACAGTCGCTTTTGATAGGATTGTGGTTCGGCCTTACGTCCGACGGCTATTTCTGTGCATACAAGCCTGAATCGTGGACGGACGTTGATTTTGACACAGGCGAGATATACGGTCGCAGCGATTATGGAAGGCTGATCCTTCGAACCTCCGTTGAGGGTGAGGGTGTTATAAACAACACTTACAGCTATTCGCTTAATGCGGATCCTGAGAAGATAGATACGCTTATCGCAGACCTTGAGGTAAACGCTCGCCGAACCGATGCTGTGTTCAATACCCTTTATACTGATTTGGATAAAGAAATTGTGCAAGGAGGTGAGAATGCATGAGCATAAGCAAATCGCAACCAATGCGTGAAGCTGAGATTGCCGCTGTTGATTATATTAACAATGAATTGGTAGGAAAGCTATCTGGTCTTGATGCTGTAGACGCAAATCTACAAGCTTCAATCAATGCTGAGTATACACGTGCGGTCAACAGTGAGAACAATTTGTCGAACATGGTAGGTGATCTTATGGGGAAATTCCCCATTAAGACTTCTGATCTTGGTGATGGGCAGATCACAGCAACCAAGTTGAGCGATAGTGTTCAAGATCTATTGTCCTTCTGTGAGACGTTGCCCGATTTTGAATTCGGGTATTCCGATGCACAAACCATTGCAAAAGGATCAAGCGTCACTGTTGAGATTCCTTTCAGCAAAACTTTTGCAGAAGTACCGCAGGTTTTTCTTAGCGTAATGTGCAACACTGACCTGAATGTGCTTAACTATTTTGTCAAATATGCAACTACTAGCAAGGCATATGTTAAAATATATAATGGCGGTGCTAGTGCTGTTAGCAACTTAACTGTAGATTATCTAGCTATAGCAGGAAGGTAAGATTATGGCAACTACACAATATATTGGCGCAAGATATGTGCCAGTGTTCGCCGATCCCGCTGAATGGGACAACACGCGAACCTATGAGCGTCTGACTATTGTTCTCCATGAGGGGAATTCGTTCACTTCGAGGCAGAATGTTCCTGCTGGAATTGATATTAACAACACTAACTTTTGGCTTTGCACTGGCAACTATAATGCGCAGATTGAAGCATATCGCCGAGATGTTGCCAACTACGCTAAACAGGTCAACGCGGTAAGTGCCGCATTGAATGCTGAGGTTGATCGTGCTACTGCCGCTGAAAACGATCTTAGCGCTTCCATTGCTGAGGAAAGTGATCGAGCACAAAAAGCTGAAGCCGAGATTGCTAAGACAATGATCAGCGAAACCCTGCGTTTCAAGATCAAAACGCGAGACGCGCAAGATCATAGTTATGCTTATGCTGACGCTCCCAATCCAGCGTGGGATTCAGTGCAAGGCTGCTGTTACACCAAAAATGGGCGCTTCGCTATTACCACAGCACCCGGTTTGGTCTACTATCGCCAAAACTCCACTACCTACCTCAATAAGAGCGTTATCAAGGAATTCAATGCTGATGGTACCTTGTACCGCCAAAGCCAACCTATTGAATGTGGCCATGCGAATTCGATTACTTACGATGAGACGACTAATGAGCTTCTTATTGCCAACAACTACAAACTTGCTGGTGATTCCGCTGAAACGCGCATTGAAAGCAACCTTGTGACGCGAGTGGATTACAACACTTTTGGTAAGATCACTGATTTTGCTGTTAACGAACTTGGCAGTGTGTGCAATGCTATCTCTTTCGATAAGAAGTCGAAAAAGCTCATGGCATTCAACACCGATACGTTTAGCGCAATTTATTTGAACACAAAAACGTATTCCGCTGAAGGTTCTGTATTGACAATCAGTGGATATGAGCAATTCTACAATGATACTGTTGTCCCGTTCGATTCCAGTCGTAGGCAATCCGCTGTTCTATATGGTGATAAGATCGTTTGCAGCACTTACATGCCCAATCTTTTCTTGTTCTTCGATATCTCCGATCTTTCTAAAATTGAAAAATACGTAGCTTGCGAGGATATGTACGCTTGCGAAGCAGAAGACTTTGAGATTGACTCCGATGGTAACATCATCATTGGCTTCCATAAACGATTCTATAATCGAACCCAGACAATGGAGTATGTTTCCAATATGTACTCAATCGAAGAGTCCAACATCTATACCAATTACTACAATCTTGATTGGGCGGATGGCACCGCAGTTTCTTCGCAGCGCTATATTGACGTTAATCCTTCCACCAAGAACGTAATTCAGAATGGTTCTGTTAGCTGTCCGTGCAAGACTGTTATGCAAGCCTACTTGGAATGGCTCAAATGTGATTCCAAGCAAATCGCTATTCGAATAGCTGCAAATGCAACTGGCATTGTTAAAGCGGTGCGAATGGGATATTCGGATGTTTACATTGATGACAATTCTGGTGGCAATGTTGTATTTAACAACAACATGCGATTGGTAGCAGGCCGCTTCAACCTTGATGGTCTAACTTTCGAGACGCAAACGGACAAAGACGCGATACCATTCCCATTCTCTACTACCCAAGGAAATCCGAGCGCTTCGCAGTCTACCGTTAATTTCTATGAATGTACCCAGAACACTACTGACGCAACGTTCGGAGTATCCAATTGCGTGTATATCAACACTAAGACGGCGTTTTCCATCACGCAGCACAATCGCAACATCACCAACGCATAAGGAATGGCATTGATGAACTTTATCGACATATCCAACTGGCAAAACGATCTTGACCCTGATTCCGTTTTTCCAAACATTGATGGTATGATCTGCAAAGCCACCGAAGGTGTTACGTTCGTTGATAAATGTTGCGATAGGTTCGTGCAAGCTGCCAAGCGAATGGGGAAGCCTTTTGGCTTCTACCATTTCGCTGGCAACAACGACCCTATTTCTGAAGCTGATCATTTCATTTCAAATTGCGAAGGGTATTTCAACGATGGTATTCCAGTACTTGACTGGGAAGGCTCGCAAGACGTGGATTGGGTCAATGAGTTCGTTAAGCAAATCTATGATGCCAAGGGTATATGGCCTTGGATCTATGCTAACCCCTGGCGATTCAATCAGGGAGGGGTAGAGTCCAATTGTATGCGATGGGTTGCATCCTATCCTAACGTTGCCCATCCTACCTTTTCTGACGCAGCTGGTTGGAATACCCCTTCTGCCGATGGGCTTGTTGGAGCATGGCAGTTCTGTTCTGACGGGCGTATTGGTGGGTACAGTGGAAACCTAGACTGCAACTTGTTTTATGGTAATGCGGAAGCGTGGGCAAAATATGCTAACAGCAACACCCTTGGAAACAGCGATACTGGCAACAATAGCAGCGATAACGCTAATAGTGATTCTGTATCGATACTAGAAAACGATGATTATAAAATAACTGTTGAAAGGAAATAGTATGGTGGCAATCTGTGCAATATGCGCAATCTTAATCCTGATGGATGTTGTCTGTGGGATCATTGCAGCAGCTCGCTATAATGCCCTATCGTCTTCGATTATGCGGGAAGGGCTATTCAACAAAGTGGCTGAGTTGCTTTTGCTCTTGCTAGCAGTCATTTGCAGCAACCTGCTGGTAATAGAACCATTCTGTAATATGGGTATTCCACCTGAAGTGTCTTCAGTAGTAGCTGTATATATCGCTGGTATGGAAATTCTATCTATTATTGAGAACATCTGTAAGATAAATCCAGACCTACCATTTGCAAAAATTCTTCTAATCTTCAATATTAAGTCTTCCGAAAATCAAGAAGATATGGTAGAATCTAAAGTGGCAACAGGAAAGTAAAGGTTCGCTGGTTCAGCCGAATGCTCACGGTAAAACGTGCGGCGGCCTAGCGGAGACAAGCATACTCTGTGAACCCCTTGCCTGTCTGCCAACCCTCCATAGCCCTCCCACTGACGATTGTCCTTGGGAGGGCAATCTTTTAAGGAGCTGAAAATGCCTTACACACAACTTGGTGATCTGCAAACCCTAACATTGGCTGACAATGTTGAATGTGACAATCCTTGCTGTATACTAACCCTGAATTGTACTGTTCTGCTTATGGGCAATATGACCCTTACCAATTATGTGAGCGGAAACACCATCGCAACGCTCCCTGAATCAATGCGTCCGTTGAATCCTATATGGCTTCACGTATTCTTGAATACCAACAGTCGAAGGCTTATGATCAAACCAGATGGTACCTTGAGCATTCCGAATACTATAGCTTCTGCAACACTTTATTTAAACGGTATCACTTTCAATGTATGTGATCGTTACTACAATGGAACTATTGGGAACAACTTCCCGCAGGGTACTTCACCACTGCGATGGGATGGTGAGGATTACTAATGGGATTCGCATTCAATGGAATGACACCTAATCTTAATTATGCAGTCAACCAGCTTAACCGAAACAATAACATTCTTGGTGGTTTGCTCAACAAGGCAAGCGATGCTATATCTGGCATAATCGCAGGAAATGGATCAACAGCTTCAAATGAAGCTGTGGAAAACGCAGTGCAATGGGCTGTGAACAAAGCTTCTAACAATTACATCACGTACAGTCAATCCAATAGAAATCTAAAAAATGTTAATGGATCAAGCTACGATTGTTCATCCTTTATCATCACTGCCTTTTATGCTGCTGGAATTGATATCTCTGCAACCTATACTGGTGATATGGTTGCTGGGTTCACCGCTGCTGGATGGGAATGGATTGAGGGCACTACATGGGAATCTAGCCAACTTCAGCGAGGTGATATCCTATTGAATGTTACCCATCACACACAAATGTATATTGGTGACAATCAGGACGTTAATTGTGGATCTACCCCTGCTAAGGTTCAAAGCCATTCTACTAATTACTATGGAAAGGGATGGAATGGGATCCTCCGTTACAAAGGCTAGTAAATTCTGGGATATAAAACGAACGCTTTCCCATAACTGCTTGTTTAATTTCATCATCAGTCTACGCGGTGGTGGTAAAACATATGGATGCTTGAAATTCTGCGTTGATAAATACCTTAAAGAAAAGCGTGAAGGTAGAACCTGGCAATTTATATATGTACGTAGGCAAGAAAACGAACTCAAGAAACTTACAATCTCACGCGGTGGGCGTTTATTCGCAGCTGTGCAAAAAGAATTTCCAGATCATGTATTGAAAGCAGAATCTAACACTCTTTATTGTGATGGTGAAGTTTGCGGATATGCAGTCCAGCTATCCAACGCATTCACACAGAAATCAGATGTTTTTCCTAACGTACAAATGATCATCTTTGATGAATTTATTGCCATCAAGCGTTCTTCTTATCTTAATGATGAGGTAACTAAATTTCTAGAACTATATGAAACTATTGCCCGTCCTGGTACTGATCATCCTGTAGTACGTGTATTCTTTCTTGGCAATGCAGTAACCCAGACAAATCCTTACTTTGAGTATTTCTATCTTGAACGCCCATACGAGGGGCAATTTAAAAAGTTTGGCTCAAGCAAAGATATCCTTGTGCAAGATGTTAGTGTACCTGAACTACAAGAAGATAAGCACCGTTCTAGATTCGGCCAATTAATCAATGGTACTGAATATGCTAGTTATGCAATTGACAATGAGTGGCTTGATGATGATACTGACTTCCTGAAAAAGAAAACTAAAGACTGTGAATATCGCATGAGTATTAGATATAATGGGACGTGGATTGGGATTTGGTATGACCCGCTTGACTGGATTTACTATATCAGTATGGATGTTGATCTTCAGTATCCTAATAAGTTCTCTGCTACTACAGATGACCATAAGCCGAATGTTATGCTTATCAAAACTGCCAAACGAATGAATTCATTTAAACACCTAATGGATGCATATAACAATGGCGCTATTAGATACGAATCTATCAAACTTAAAGCTTGGTTCCGTGAAATCATGCGGATGATGAATTGTAGGTAAATATGGACGTAATGTGTTATCACCGTAACTTCGGATATTCATCTTGCTCACTGAAATGCAAGTACTACAGTGCATGTATAAACTACCATAAAAGTAAAGAAAATAGAAAAGAAGCAGCGAGAACAATGTTTAAGAATGGGATGGATAATAGGGATGAAAAGCGTGCCTACTAGGTAGAGCAAATAAACCAGGGCAATGATAGTAGCATTTACAACCTCTGCCAGATCGGCAGGGGTTGTATGCTATGTATAGAGAG
>CAVJWZ010000032.1:0-17434 GCA_963653545.1 uncultured Eubacteriales bacterium
CCATCTCCTCTATAATGAACCTACTTTTACCAGTGAAGTACTACCAACCATCAGAGAAAGAGAACGGTATGACATCTAATGCCCGCCTCACACTTGAGAGCACTTCAACAGCTCAAGAAGCACTTGAACAAAGCTACGAAAATGCTCGCGCATTTATTTCTGTTGCTTCAAGCGGCATTCCAGCTTTGGAGGCCTGCAGCGCTATGGCTCGCCTGTATCAGGTGCAAACTTGCGGCAAGTGTGTTCCCTGTCGTATTGGAACCGAACAAATCATCAAAAAGCTCGATAAAATATGTTCTGGTTCATGCACTAATAAAGATCTAGACGTTTTAAGAAATACCGCAACTGCCATTGCCTATGGCGCCGATTGTGCCCTTGGTATTCGTATTGGCGAGCTTGTTTTGTTTGCCCTTAATAGCTTCCAAGAAGAATTTGAAAGCTACCGTGATGCTCAAGCGGTTGACATAACCGCAGCTGGCGTTCCTTGTTCGATCGATTGCCCAGCACACGTTGATATTCCTGGCTATATTGCTTTGGTTGAAGAAGGGCGCTACGCCGATGCCGTGCGTTTGATTAGGCGCGATAATCCGCTCCCAACAGTTTGCGCTTTTATTTGCGAGCATCCTTGCGAAAATCATTGTCGCCGCTTAAGCATTGATGCGCCTGTTGGGATTCGCAACCTCAAACGCGTTGCCGTTGATAAAGCAGGCAGCGTTGACGTTCCGCCTACACTTGAAAGCACCCATAAACGCATAGCGGTAATTGGTGGTGGACCTGCTGGCCTTACCTGCGCTTATTATCTCCAACTTATGGGTCACGAAGTTGAAATATTTGAACGCCAGCCTGAGCTTGGCGGAATGCTTCGCTATGGCATTCCCGCTTATCGCCTTCCTCGCAACAGGCTTGACGCAGAAATTGAATCTATCCTTTCTACGGGAATCAAAACTCATCTCAATGCAGATATTACGAACAATATTCCCTTTTCAGACCTTGAAAATAACTTTGATGCGATTTTTGTTTCCATTGGCGCCCATAGCGATAAAAAACTTGGCGTTGATAACGAGGATGCACCAGGTGTACTATCTGCCGTTGATATGCTGCGCGAAATGGGGCTTAACAATCAACCCGATTTCAAAGATAAAAAAATTGTTGTTGTTGGCGGCGGCAATGTTGCCATGGATTGCGTTCGCACTTCCGTTCGCCTTGGTGCTAAATCAGTAGTTTGCGCATATCGCAGACGCAAAGACGACATGACCGCCCTTTATGAAGAAATCGAGGGCGCCATTGCAGAAGGTGTTGAAATCAAAGAGCTTAGTGCACCAGTTGGCATTCGTGTAGAAAACGGTAGAGCAACAGGCCTCGTAGTAAAACCGCAAATTATTGGCAAAGTTAGAGGCGGAAGACCAGCGCCTATTGCCTCTGATGAGCCAGAATATGTACTTGACGCTGACTATATTGTGGTTGCTATTGGGCAATCTATTGAATCTGAACCGTTTAGCGAAGTTGGCATGACCACTTGGTATGACCAACTTACTTCAAATAGCGCCACTATTGTTGAAACCCTTGAAGGTGTTTTTGTGGGAGGCGACTGCAATAGCGGCCCCGCAACCGTTATCAAAGCTATTGCTGCTGGAAAGGTTGCCGCAGCAAATATTGACTCGTATTTGGGCTTTGACCACAAACTTGAAGTAAACATTGATATTCCGCCCGCCAAACACCGCGATATAGTAGCCGCCGGCAGGGCGCTTGTTCCTGAGCGAAGCGCACAAGAAAGAAAAGATGATTTTGACGAATTTGAGTTTTCTCTTTCTGATCAGGCTGCTTGCCTTGAAGCACAGCGTTGCTTGAGATGCGACTGTCATGGATTTAATACACTTAACAAAGATTGGGGTGCAGCATGGTAACCATCACCATTAACGGCACATCTATTTCCGTTCCAAAAACAAGCACCATTCTTAGTGCCGCTGCGCACGCAGGCATTACAATTCCAACGCTTTGTTTTTTAAAAGACTATAACGAAATTGGCGCCTGCCGCATTTGCTTAGTTGAAATTGAAGGGTGTGATAGACTCGCCCCTGCCTGCAATACTGTTGTAGAAGACGGCATGGTAATACATACGCAATCGGCTCGTGTTATTGAAGCGCGCCGCACTAACCTAGAGCTTCTTATGGCGCAGCATGATCAGAATTGCCTCTCGTGCGTTAGGAGTGGCAATTGCAAACTACAACAGCTTTGCAACGATGAAAACATAACCACACAACCCTTTGAAAAAGATTTTGAGCCGTTTGAATGGAATAGCGAATGGAGCCTTATCCGCGATGCCTCCAAATGCGTAAAATGCATGCGCTGCGTTAGCGTTTGTGACCAAGTGCAAGCTAATCACGCTTGGACCATTACGGGAACAGGCAAACGAACAACCATCGTGCCAGCTTTTGGAACCGATTCGCCCGACATGCGTTGTGCTCTTTGCGGGCAGTGCATTACCCATTGCCCAACAGGTGCTCTCACCGCTCGCGATGATTGCGATAAAGTTTTTGACGCCCTTGCCGATGCATCAAAAACAGTCGTTGTGCAAATTGCCCCTTCGGTACGCACCGCATGGGGAAGCGCTTTTGGCTTGACTCCCGAAGAATCTGATATCGATTTGTTAGCAGCCGCTCTTAAGCAAGCAGGGGTTGACTATGTTTTCTCAACTGATTTTTCTGCCGATTTAACCATTATGGAAGAGGGCAGTGAATTTTTAGAGTTATTCACTTCAGGAAAAACCGCCCAAGCGCCCCTTTTCACCTCGTGCTGTCCTGGATGGGTTCGTTATGCTACTTCTCATTTTCCTAACAGCGCCGCACATCTTTCAACCGCAAAATCGCCGCAGCAAATGCTAGGGGCAATGATTAAAAGCTATTTTGCCGAACAAAAGGGCATTGATCCTCAGTCTATTTATTCCGTTTCGATCATGCCGTGCGTTGCTAAAAAGAGCGAATGTGCCCGCAAAGATTTTACCGATGCATGCGGAGAACCCGATGTGGATGTGGTGCTAACCATCCGCGAAGTTGCTCGTTTTCTCAAGCGCAAAAACATCGATGTTGCTAACCTTGAGCCAGTTGAGCTTGACCAGCCCATGCAAAATTACACGGGGGCAGGCACGATTTTTGGCGCGACAGGCGGCGTTATGGAGGCAGCTTTGCGCAGCGCCTATTTTCTTGCAACTAACACCAACGCAGACCCTGATGCATTTAAAGAAGTTCGCGCCGATGAAACAACGCGTACCCGTGCATGGCGAGAGGCTACCTTTGATATCGAAGACAACACCGTACATGTTGCCGTTGCTTCAGGGTTAGGAAATGCCGAAAAGCTTGTTAAGGCTATCGAAGCTGGCGAGGTTCACTACGATTTTGTGGAAATTATGGCGTGTCCCGGAGGCTGTGTTGGTGGCGGCGGGCAGCCCATTGTTATGGATTGCGAAATGGCTGCATCCCGCGAAGAAATTTTGCGCCGTCTTGACAGCGCGTGCAAACTGCGTCGTTCACACGACAACCCTGATATAGCAAAATTGTATGAAGACTTCCTTGAGGCACCCCTTTCTCATAAGGCACATGATTTATTGCATACTCACTAATGAAAGCGCGGTGCGTTGTTTCGTTGCTTATTGTTTCGTTGCTTATTGAATGCTTATCGACGCGCCGCATTTCAAGATCACTGCATATGCTGCAACATGCTGCAATGAAATTCTTTTGAAGTAATTATTAAAATCTCATTAGATATCTTTAAAAACAAAATAGATTAAGCGTTCACAATCGATGCCGACACACCATAAGGAGGCATCATGTTCAGGCGCAAAAAATCAAAAGGGAAAGCTTTTTGCTTTCAGCATAATACTATTGATTCTTTTCCAAAATTAAAATCTCTTGCGTGCCGCATGCAAAAACGAACAGTTTTGATTTTTTTAGCCTTATTTGCTCCTCTTTTTTGCCTTGCTTCCTATTCTGCCTGGGCTTACGGAGAAGGAAATGTTTTACTGGAAGTTCCTGGTATAGATATTGAATATGGCGGATATGAAACCTGCGAAATGTATGCGCAAGGAGCCCCTGCCTTCTGTGCAGAACCCGCAAAAGCAACTCCTGAACAGGGAATTTATTCTAAATGTGCCATAGAACCTTTGCCGGGGGATTCAGGATATATCCATGATGCTGATCTCATTGTTGCAACATTATGGTTTGGATGGGGCGGGCCAGGTTTTGATGCTTCCCTTTGGCCAAGCACCTGGTATGACGGAAGCGCTATGGATGCACATCGCTATTGGGCTCTTACCCATATTGTTTTGGCAGATTATTACACCTGCAACGGAGAAGCTGCTCTTGCGGGATGCACTCCAGAGTTCCACGATTGGGCCTTTGGAAATGTTCTTTCTTATGTGTCGGAAGATAACCCTTACGACCCCCAGGCAGCACAAAGCAAAATAGGCGAACGAGCAGACGAAGTTCCGCAAAACTTTAAAGATACCTGCTTCCAGCTCAATACAGGATCAAGCCAAACTATTTTGAGTTATGAAATAGGCGGCTGGATTGATTTGGATAAGGATAGCGCCAACTCCTCCATCACCGCATTTAATGAAAACTATTCTCTCGCAAACGCTCAGTATGCAATCTATCAAAATGCAGACGATGCCAAACACGATTCAAACAGAGTGGAAGTTCTTACAACCGATGGAACAGGATATGCCAAAAGTGGATATCTTAACAGCGGGACGTACTATGTAAAAGAAATAGCTCCTTCACCAGGATATGAACTTGATAACGAAATCTATTCTGTTGACGTTAAAAATGGTACAACATCACGAACAAATAAAGATTATGTCTACGATGTTCCCGCCTACGATACTGCAAAAGTGCTTATTCAAAAAACCGATGCCGAAACCGGTTCAACTGAGGTACAAGGCAATGCAACCTTAGAACATGCAGAATTTAAAATTAGTTACTACCGTGGACTGTTCGACAGCGTCGATAAAACACTCGCTTCTGGAAAGCCTGCAAGAACCTGGACATTCAAAACAAACAGTAAAGGAATCATTGATCTTAGAGATTCTTCATTTCTTCTTTCAGGAGAACTCTACTATTCTTCTTCCGGTGAAGCCGTATTGCCAATAGGCACCTATCTTATCCAAGAAACAAAAGCGCCTCAAGGATATCTCGCCAATAACAACATTGTTTTGCGAACCGTAAAACAAGGCCAGGGATTTTCTGCGCAAGGTACATTTACGCCTCTTACCAACAACAAATCAGTACAAGAACAAATCATTAGAGGGGGAATTTCGTTTAACAAACTCGATGCAGAAAGTCTGAGCAATACACCCCTTGGTGCAGGAACACTTGACGCTGTTTTTGAGATTATTAACGAGTCAAACCACAGCGTAATAGTCGGCAACAAAACATTCAATCCAGGAGAAGTTGTTTATACTGGCCAAGCACAAAAGAAGGAAGATGGCGGATACTCTTTTACCACCGACAGCAACAACGACAATGCTGATTACACGCTTCCTTATGGAACATATCGCGTTAAAGAGCGCATGGCAGGAGCAGGATACTTCCCCTCTAACAAAGAAGTTACGTTTTCCATAAAAGAAAACGGCAAGCTGATTACGCTTTCTGACGATAAAACATTTACCAATCAAATAAAACGAGGAGATATTGAGCTTATAAAAGCTCGAGAAAATGACCAAGCTCGTCTTGGAGGAATTCCGTTTAAAATAACAAGCGAAACAACAGGTGAATCACATGTTGCTGTTACCGACGAAAATGGGTTTCTCTCAACCGCATCAAAATGGAACGAACATTCTTTTAATACCAATGGCAATGATGGTTTGCTCGATGAAGCCCTCGCCGAAGCCAAAGAGGAAACACCTAATACCACTCAAAAAGAAACAACCGAACAAAAAACAACACTCTTAGAAAGTGACGGCTCTAACACAAACGAAAACACAAATAAGAACGCTGATAAAAATACTTCCGAAACATCAAGTAAAACAAACACCACCATAGCCACTACTGGCGTTTGGTTTGGGCAAACCCAAGAAAACACAACGGTTGCCGTTAACGACTCCGCGGGCGCACTACCTTTTGACACCTATACCATCGAAGAGCTTCCGTGCGATGCCAACAAAACATACCAGTTAGTAAAACTCGAGGGCATTGTTGTTAAAAAGGATACTCTCTGTGTTACTTTGGGACGCGTTGATAATAAAGAAGAAGAAAAGCCCTCCCCTTCCCTTCATACTTGCGCTCAAAGTGCAACTGATCAAGATAAACTGCTGTCTGCTCATCACAGTGCTGAAATAATCGACCAGGTAGAATATGAAAACCTTACTCCCGGAAAAACTTACACGCTCAAAACAACCATTTATGACAACGATACTCAAGAATTACTTCCAGAAACAAGCGCCTCTCACTCATTTAGCCCCTCTACCAGCAATGATTCTATCGATATACACATTGCCGTTAACACGCTTGCTGCAGCAGGGCATTCTCTTACAGTTTTTGAAGAACTTTATGAGGGGGACGAGCTTGTTTGTGAGCACAAAGACCCAAACGACACTGAACAAACTCTTATTGTTATGGAGCCAGCCATATCAACC
This sequence comes from uncultured Eubacteriales bacterium, assembly GCA_963653545.1. Lineage (GTDB taxonomy): Bacteria > Actinomycetota > Coriobacteriia > Coriobacteriales > Eggerthellaceae > Anaerotardibacter. The sequence goes on from CAVJWZ010000032.1 coordinate 6,629, forward strand.
TTTGCCTTTGATGCTGAAGATGAAGACAAACAACTTCCGGTGAGCACCAATACCAAAGTAACAGATCGAGTTACGTATGAACATCTCGTAGCAAACGAAGAATACCAACTCATTGGATTGATCGTTGACCCTACCGTTGCTTCATACCGTTCATTTGAAACAGGAGATGCTTTTAACCAAGAAACCCTTGACGAAGTGAGCAATGAATTAGGTCTCAACGGCGAATTATACAGCGTCGCAACTACCACCTTTTCTCCCGCTCAAGCAAACGATAGCACATCCATTACCTTTGACCTTAATACGGAAGCCTTGGCAGGAAAAACCTTTGTTGTTTTTGAGTACCTTGTTCAAAATGAACAAATTGTAGCCACCCATACCGAGCCAAGTGACGCTAAACAACAAGTTAGCGTTGAAACGCCGCCCGAGCCCGAACCTACGCCCGAGCCTGAGCCTGAACCTACACCAGAACCCGAGCCCGAACCTGAGCTTTCTGTCGAGCCTGCACCACCAAGCCCTGAGCCCACACCACCAAGTGAGCCAGTACAGCAGCAGCAAAGCACGCCAACACCGCTTAACTCCGAATCAACGCAACCTGGCAAAACGAACGATTCTTATCTGCCACTTTATGTTGGATTGGCCTGTGCATTGGCGCTTGGAACAGCGGCAATATCTTATAAAATCAGACAAACAAAGTTAAAAAAGGAAAAAATACTTTCAAGAATTATGAGCCCGTAATGCCGCGCTTAATGCTCGCACGGCGCTTTCGAGGAGCAATAGGCTCACGAAAATCCAACATAAGCTGCTCAGCTGGAGCATTTGATTGACCCTCGGGTACCTTTTCAATATCTTTTACTGTCCAAGAAATAGCTTCAGAACCATGCAACTCAAGCATCTTATAGCGAGCATCCTGAATATTCTTTTTAGACCCTGCACGATGCTCGCTCTCAAACTCAATAACGCTTGATGTTGGCGATGCCCCTTTTGGCGAAACAATAGTTGCTCGATATTTCATCACTATCTCCGCCCTTTCGCAAACAATCTCAATGCTAGCAAACAATAATCGCTTTTTACTACAAGTTTTTGAGTTTACCTGGTATGTTCTCTGCGCCTGCCAAGGTAATAGCTACTTTCTCTACCCTTGCATGGTAGCGCATTACCGCAAAACTTCACCAAAAAAGGTGGCATCTTGTACCAGACGCCACCTTCGCATCAAAACGATTTATTTGCGCTATTACCTTTGACCTATCAACCAAAATAACGCTTAAGCAAACCCGCAAATGCCTTGCCATGACGAGCTTCGTCACGTGCCATTTCATGAACAGTATCATGGATTGCATCCAAGCCGGCATCTTTAGCTCGTTTTGCAAGATCAGCTTTACCAGCGGTTGCGCCGTTTTCAGCCTCTACGCGCATACGTAAATTTTTCTCAGTTGAATCGGTAACAACCTCGCCCAAAAGCTCAGCAAATTTTGCAGCATGTTCAGCCTCTTCGTAGGCGGCTTTTTCCCAATATAGGCCAATCTCAGGATAGCCCTCACGATGAGCAACGCGCGCCATAGCAAGATACATACCAACTTCGCTGCACTCACCTTCAAAGTTTGAGCGAAGATCATTGATGATATCTTCGGAAACACCCTCTGCCTTACCAACACCAACAATATGCTCTGCAGCCCATGTCATTTCTGCTTCCTGCTTAATAAAACGACTACCCGGAACTTTACACTGAGGGCAAACAAAATCAGCTGGCAATTCATCGCCATCATATTCTTCAACGTAACCGCATACAGGACATACAAACTTCATGATAATCCTCACTTTCACTTAACACTTCATGTTAGAAGTAAACCCAAAGATTATTATGCATAAAATGCTACTAAAATAAACTCATTTTATTGTTTCTTTAAAACCTCTTCATGTTAGTTTGAGCTAACTTGCAATGGCGAAGTTTGCGCCCGAGAACGTACGAAAAAAGCCAGCCCCACTCACTCGGCAAAGCCCCCGAACAAACGCATCGTAACCGCCACCTCGTACAACATTGGCAACATCAACCCTCGTAATCCTCAGCAAGCGCATCAAACTTTGCCTTCATGGTCGGATTATTTCTCGTAAGCTTTTTAATGGTAAGCGCCTCTGCTTTATCGTTAGCAAGACGCAAATTATTTTCGCTTCCTAAAAGGGCTTCCTTTGTTTTAAGTAAATGATCAATGGTCTTGTCAATTTCTTCAATGGCCTTATGAAACTTATCACTTGCGAGGCGATAATTGCGCCCAAATTTTGCCTTAAAATCTTCCATCTCGTTTTCAAAATTGGTTATATCTATATTTTGCTGACGAACGAGCGCAAGCTCTTCTTTATATGCCAGAGCATTTAAAGCCGCATTGCGCAAAATACTAATCATAGGAATAAAAAACTGAGGTCTGATAACATACATTTTTTCATAACGATACGACATATCCACGATGCCTTCGTTGTAAAGCTCATTCTCAGGCTCAAGTAAGGTCACCAATACGGCATATTCGCAATTCTTTTTTGTTCTGTCTGCATCAAGTTTTTTAAAAAAGTCTTCATTTTTGTGCTTATTAACAGAATCGTCCTGTTCGTTTTTCATCTCAAACATAATGGAGATTATTTCGTTACCAGCCTCGTCTTCTTCGCGAAAAATATAGTCTCCCTTGCTCCCCGAAGAAGCATCGTTATCTTTTTCAAAATATGCCCGAGGAAAGGCTGTTGCTCGCAATTTGTTAAACTCGATCTCGCAGTGTTGTTCGAGCGATTCGCCAAGCATTTTAGTTGAAAGTTTAGCTTTCATATCACGATAACGCTCAATCTCCTGATCTTTATATGCAATAAGCTCATCTTTAGATTTAAGCTCTGCCATCATCTGAGCTTTTAATTCATTTTCGATCTGATGCTTTTCAGCTTCTTTAAGCTTAACCTCCGCCTTGAGCGTATCGCGCTCCTTTTCAACGGTTTGTCTTGCCTGCGTTACCGCCAACTGCTTTTCAACGCTAAAGGTTTGCTCTTGCGTCGCTAATCTTGCTTCCAACTCAGCAATGCGAGCTTCTTGTTCTAGCGTTTTTTGTTGAAGTTTGTTTTTGGTTTTTTCAACCGCTAAATCAACCGCCTGGTCTTTTTCTTTTTCTAATAGTTTTTCGCACTTATGGAGTTCTTGCTCAAACTCCCCATCGCGTATTTGCTGCACAATATTAGAAAACTCGGTTTCGTCAACCTGAAACACCTTTTTACAATGAGGACATATAATTTCATTACCAGCCACAACAAGCTCCTTTTGGTTATATTTCACACGATAATAGTACCTTTTTTTGCGCGGCGTCTTAAAGCTTTCTTAAAGCTTTAGTATGATAAACAAATGAATTCTTATCTCACCATACAAGACAGAACAACCGCAGAAATCGAAGAAAAAAAGAGCCGCTTTATCGCTCAGCTTTGCCATGTAAAAACTGAAGATGAGGCCCTTGCCTTTTTGGAAGAAATTCGCACAACCCATCGCATGGCTCGCCATAACGTGTACGCCTATATTCTTCGCAACGCGGGAAGTTCTGAGCGAATTCGCTATTCCGATGACGGGGAACCACAAAAAACAGCGGGGCTACCCACCCTTGAAGCACTCAAGCACGCCGGCTTAACCGATGTTATTGCTGTGGTTACGCGCTATTTTGGAGGGACCCTCCTTGGCACCGGAGGGCTTGTTCGCGCATATACTCAAGCAACCCAAGCAGCAATTGCAAGCGCAACCCTTGTCACCATTTCACGATGCGTTGATATTCACATCACACTGCCCTACTCTCTCTACGATCAAGTTATTCATACAGCCAACAACAGTAATGCAAAAATACTTGAAACCACCTACACCGATTCGGTACAGCTCACCTGCCGCATGATCGATGGAACTCAAGCGCCTTTTTTAGCAAATCTCACCGAACTTTTTCATGGAGAAAAGAAGGTTGTGGTATCAAAACCGTTTGATGCAGTATTCTAAGAACAAAACACGAGGGGGATACACATGATTGTTCTTGTAGTTAACGCTGGCAGCTCAACGCTCAAATGCCAGCTCATTCAAACCGATGGCAAAATTACCTTGATGAAATCGCTTGCCGAGCGCATTGGGCAAGATGATGCTTACATGAATGTGAGCTTTCCTCCTCACACAGAAAAACATCACTACTCCGTTGCCAACCTTTCAGTTGAAAAGTGCCTCGAGCAACTGCTTGACATTTTGGTACACGAATCGGAATCGCCCATTCACTCACTCACCGACATTGAAGCCATTGGCAACCGCGTGGTATCGGGCGGCGAATATTTCACCAAATCTACCCTCATCACCGAGGATGCTTTTGAGAAGATAAAAAAATGCGAGGCTATTGCGCCTCTTCACAATCCACCCGCCGACGACTGCATCGAACTCATGCGCAAACGTCTTCCCAATACGCCACAGGTTGCTGTTTTTGACACCGCATTTCACCAGACCATGCCACCAAAAGCATATATGTATCCGCTCCCTATGCGCTACTATCAGGAATATAACATTCGTCGCTATGGCGCACATGGCACCTCTCATCGCTATGCAGCACAGCAAGCCGCTTATCTGCTTGATCGCCCCTTACAAGATCTTGGTTTAATCACCTGCCATCTTGGCAGCGGCGGAAGCATAACCGCAGTAAACCATGGCGTTTCCATCGATACCACTATGGGCTTCACTCCCCTTGAAGGGCTGATGATGGGCACACGCTCTGGCTCCATCGACCCTGCCATTGTTACCTATATCATGCGCCGCGATGGCTTAAGCTTTGATGAAGTTGACACCATTTTAAATAAAGAATCGGGTATTTTGGGAATTTCGGGCATCAGTTCAGACATGCGTGATGTATTGCAGGCCGCAAGCAATGGCAGCAAAAATGCCGAGCTTGCCATTCAGATGTACGTCTATCGTATCCAAAAAGCAATCGGACAGTTCTATGCCGCCATGACGGTAACCGATGCCGTTGTTATGACGGCAGGAATTGGCGAAAATAGCGCCGAGTTGCGCGAGCGTATTTTTGATGGTTTGGCGCATATGGGTATGATTTTAGACCGAGAAAAAAACCATGTTGTTGGCGCTATTGGCACCAATCGCATTGTTTCCATCGATGATTCTCCCATCAAAATCTGCGTTGTTACCACCGATGAAGAAATGCGTATCGCGCGTGAGACTGATGCCCTTGTTTCAGGAGAATAATTTCGTTCATCGCTTACCGCTTTTGCATACTCACCATGCAAATTCCTAACAACCAACCACCCTCGTAAAAAGGAGCACCATGGCAGAATTTATCTACCAGATGTATCAGGCGCGCAAAGCGCACAACGACAAAGTTATTCTTGATGATGTAACACTTTCGTTCTATCCAGGCGCTAAAATTGGCGTTGTTGGTCCTAACGGCATGGGAAAATCGACCCTTCTCAAAATTATGACAGGAAAAGAAGATGTTTCGGCAGGAGAAGCGCGTCTTTCAAGCGGGTATTCGGTTGGAATCCTTGAGCAAGAACCCGCACTCGAAGAAGATAAAACCGTCATTGAAAATATCCGCATGGCCTTTGGCGAAATTCTCACCAAAATTGAACGCTTCAATGAAATTGGTGCCGAAATGGCCAACCCCGATGCCGATTTTGACAAGCTTATGGAAGAAATGGGGCAACTCCAAACCGAAATTGACGCTGCTGATGCCTGGGATTTAGACAGCCAGCTCTCACAAGCAATGGATGCACTCCAATGCCCCGACCCCGATGCACCGGTAGCTATTCTTTCTGGTGGTGAGCGCAGGCGTGTTGCCCTCTGTCGCCTTTTGCTTGAAGCACCCGATTTGTTGCTGCTTGATGAGCCCACCAACCACTTAGATGCAGAATCCGTTTTGTGGCTTGAGCAATTCCTTCACACCTACCCTGGAGCCGTTTTGGCCGTTACCCATGATCGTTACTTTCTTGATAACGTGGCGGAATGGATTTGCGAAGTTGATCGCGGAAGCCTCTATCCTTACAAAGGCAACTATTCAACCTATCTTGAAACCAAAGCAAAACGTCTTGCCGCACAAGGCCAACAACAGGCAAAACTTGCCAAACGTCTTGAAGCCGAACTTGAATGGGTGCGCTCAAGCCCTAAAGCGCGCCAAGCTAAAAGTAAAGCCCGCCTTGAGCGCTATGAACAAATGGAGGCACAGGCTCGCTCTGTTAAAAAGCTCGACTTTGCCGATATACAAATTCCCATTGGTCCGCGCCTTGGCTCTAAAGTGCTTGTTGCGGAGCATCTGCATAAAGCTTTTGGCGAACGCGTTTTAATTGACGACTTATCATTTTCTCTTCCCCGCAATGGCATCGTGGGCGTTATTGGCCCTAATGGCGTTGGCAAAACAACACTATTCAAAACCATCGTTGGAATGGAAGATGTAAGCGGCGGCTCGCTTGAAATTGGTGAGTCGGTCAAAATTTCTTATGTTGACCAAAATCGCGAAGGCATTGACCCTCAAAAAAATGTATGGGAAGTGGTTTCTGACGGGCTTGATTACATGAAGGTAGGCGAGGTTGAAATTCCAAGCCGCGCCTATGTTGCAAGCTTTGGCTTTAAGGGATCTGACCAGCAAAAACCAGCTGGCGTTCTTTCAGGCGGAGAGCGCAATCGCCTCAATTTAGCGCTCACGCTCAAACAAGGTGGAAACCTATTACTTCTTGATGAGCCCACCAATGACTTGGACGTTGAAACCCTTGAGAGCCTTGAAGAAGCTCTGCTCAATTTTCCAGGATGCGCCGTTGTGGTAAGCCATGACCGCATGTTCCTCGACCGTATTGCCACCCATATTTTGGCCTGGGAAGGGGTAGATGAAAATCCTGGCAACTGGTATTGGTTTGAGGGCAATTTTGAATCGTATCAAGCAAACAGAATTGAACGGCTTGGAGCAGAAGCAGCCAAGCCTCATCGCATCCACCGCAAGCTTACGCGCAACTAGCCAAAATACTCAACGCCGCCTTCAAATAATGGCTGGAACATATTACCGGGAACATTTTTATACAAGCCATATCCGCTACGCTCCGTATGTCCCATCTTTCCTAAGATGCGGCCATCGGGGCTGGTGATGCCCTCAATCGCAAGCAAAGACCCATTGGGGTTTACCGCTAAATCCATGCTGGGAACACCCTGTTCATCAACGTATTGTGTTGCGATTTGACCTTTACTTTTAAGCTGTTCAAGCAATTCAGGTGTAGCAACAAAACGACCCTCACCATGGCTTATTGCAATTGAATGTATCTCATCAACACTGCAGCGCGAAAGCCACGGGGAGAGGCTTGAAGCAACACGGGTGCGAACAAGCTTGCTTTGGTGGCGACCAATAGTATTGAAGGTAAGCGTGCAATCGATATCTTGGGTTGGCATAATATCCCCATAGGGAACAAGCCCTAGCTTAATTAATGCCTGAAACCCGTTACAAATACCCAGCATCAAGCCGTCGCGATTTTGCAAAAGATCGCGCACTGCCTCGGTTACGGCAGGGCTGCGGAAAAATGCCGTAATAAATTTGGCAGAACCATCAGGCTCATCACCGCCCGAAAAACCACCAGGCAACATAATAATTTGGCTTTGCTTAATTTCTTTAACCAAAGCCTGCGTGCTCTCAATAACGGCATTGGGCGTGAGATTGTTAACAATGAGCGTAGTTGCCTTCGCCCCCGCCCGCTCAAAAGCTGCTGCCGTATCATACTCGCAATTAGTACCAGGAAATACTGGAATTATCACCCGCGGCTTAGCGATGCTGCCGTTGTAGGTAAGCGGCAAGGTATCGCGATAGGATAGCGCCTCAACCTCCTCGCCTTGAGCACGATAAGGAAATACCCCTTCAAGCCCACTCTCCCATATTTCTTGCAGTTCAGCCAAATCAAGAACTTCACCACCTAAGGCAAGTTCATAGGCTTTAGTGGTTGTGCCAATTTCGTGCACATGTATTACTTCAGAATGTTTAGGAATAGGAGCGCCCTTGGCAAGCTCAACTATAAAGCTGCCGTAGGCAGGCACAAACTGCGCCTCAACAGGAACAGTTGCATTGGCAGCAAAACCAATGCCATTTCCAACGCACATCTTAAAGAGCGCTTCTGCCGCACCGCCATAACCAGACGTAGAAATTGAGAGCGCATCGCCAGAAGCGGTGAGTGCTTCAACAACATCAAACACTTCAACAAGGCCTTTAGCATCGGGGCGCCAATCGTTGCCATAAACAGCAGGATCGATACAAACAACACGGCTTCCAACCTGCTTAAATTCAGGAGAAACAACCCTATCAATCTTGCCTGTTGAAACTGCAAAACTAATCAATGTTGGTGGCACATCTAAATCTTCAAAACTACCGCTCATTGAATCTTTGCCGCCAATGGCGCCAACGCCCACATCAAGTTGCGCCATTAAGGCACCCAACACAGCTGCAACAGGCTTGCCCCAGCGCTTAGGCTCATCACGCAGTTTTTCAAAGTATTCTTGGAACGAAAGATACGCCTTATCGCGCGTAAAGCCAGAAGCGATGAGCTTAGCAACGCTTTCTACCACGGAAAGATATGCCCCTGCAAACTGGTTTTGCTCCATTAGATAGGGGTTAAAACCCCACGCCATTGCACTAACGGTAGTGGTTTTTCCAAAAACAGGAAATTTGGCTACCATAGCCTGCGATGGGGTGAGCTGTCGTACGCCACCAAAAGGCATAAGCACCGTAGCCGAGCCAATAGTGGAGTCAAAGCGCTCAACAAGCCCCTTATTTGAAGCAACATTGATATCAGCCAAAAGGCTTTTCATGCGCTCGGCAAACGATGCGCCTTGCCATGCGGGCTTATAAAATCCACCTTTAACCACCTGCGCCTCAACGTGCTTAGGCGCACCATTTGAAGCAAGAAATTCACGGCTCACATCTACGATAGTTTCGCCATCCCATACCATACGCAAGCGCTTTTCTTCCGTAACGGTAGCAATAACGCTTGCCTCAAGATTTTCTTCATGGGCATAGCCCATAAATTCATCGACATCTTTTGCTTCAAGCGCAACCGCCATGCGCTCTTGGCTTTCTGAAATAGCAAGCTCGGTGCCATCCAATCCCTCATATTTTTTAGGAAGGTTATCAAGCTCAACAAACAAGCCATCTGCCAATTCGCCAACAGCAACCGAAACACCACCTGCGCCAAAATCGTTACAGCGCTTGATCAAGCGGCATGCCTCGCCACGGCGGAACAACCGCTGAATTTTACGCTCAACAGGAGCATTGCCCTTTTGAACCTCTGCCCCTGCCGTTTCAATGCTTTCAATATTGTGCGATTTAGAAGAGCCTGTAGCGCCACCAATGCCATCACGACCAGTGCGTCCGCCAAGCAAAATAATTTTGTCACCCGCAGCGGGCTCTTCACGTACAACATGGCTTGCTGGCGTTGCCCCCAACACCGCACCAACCTCCATGCGCTTTGCCACATACCCTGGGTGATACAACTCATTAACCTGACCGGTTGCCAAGCCAATCTGGTTGCCATAAGAAGAATAACCAGCAGCAGCCGTGGTTACCAATTTGCGCTGAGGGAGCTTTCCGGGAATAGTTTCAGAAATAGGCGCTAACGGGTTAGCTGCCCCCGTAACGCGCATAGCCTGATACACATAACTCCTGCCAGAAAGCGGGTCACGAATAGCGCCGCCAACACATGTTGCCGCCCCACCAAACGGCTCAATCTCAGTAGGATGATTGTGAGTTTCATTCTTAAAAAGAAAGAGCCAATCTTCATCCTTGCCATCTACGTCAACGCTCACCTTAACGGTGCAGGCATTAACCTCTTCTGACTCATCAACATTTTTCATAATGCCGCGCGCTTTAAGGTACCGAGCCCCAATGGTACCCATATCCATCAGGCAAACAGGCTTTTCATCCCTGCCAAGCTCATGGCGCAATGCTAGATATTTATCAAAGGCAGCCTGCACCACCCCATCATCAATATCAACTTTAACCAGTTCAGTGCCAAACGTGGTATGACGGCAATGATCAGACCAATAGGTATCAACAACTTTTATCTCGGTGATGGTAGGGTTGCGCCCTTCTTTGATAAAGTAGGCTTGAAAAAATTCGATATCCGCTAAATCCATAGCAAGACCACGGCTTGCGATAAATTGAGCGAGCCCCGCCGAATCCAAATCAATAAACCCTTCAACAACCTCAACCTTGTTCGGAGCCGCACTATTCATCGCAAGGGTAGAAAGTGGAGCAAACGAAGCTTCACGCGCCTCAACAGGGTTAATAACATAGTGCTTGATAGCAGCAAATGCCTCATCTGAGCAGGCACCCTCTATCACATAGATTTTTGCGCATTTTACAACGGGGCGCTCACCTTGGCTAATAAGCTGAATACACTCCGAGGCTGAATTAGCCCGTTGGTCAAACTGACCAGGCAGAGCTTCCACTGCAAACATACGAATGGTTTCAGGGGCAGAAACAATACCCTTTGTAGCGCTGCCCTCTTGTGCTAGCTGTTGCGCTGTTTTATTGGTAACTACAGCACCTTCAACAGGTAATTCATAAGAAACGCTATCGACCTTAGGCTCACTAAATACAACAGGAATGCACGCATCAAAAAGAGCAGCGTCTATTCCTTCAACGTCATAGCGATTGATCAAGCGCAGGCGAGCATTTTTACCCAACCCCTCAGCAGCCGCAATACGCAACTCAGCTAATAGCTGTTGCGCCTCTACATCAAACCCAGACTTTTTCTCAACATAAATACGAGAAACCATGCTCTGCCCTTCTG
>CAVJWZ010000033.1:0-16001 GCA_963653545.1 uncultured Eubacteriales bacterium
CCGCAAGTACAAAAAAGAACAGGAGCGCTTAGAAGAGCTACAGGAAGGGATGAACTTAGAACATAATTCCGTAGAAAAATAGCTTAGAAAATCGGATGTATTTCCGGTCGTGAGCTGTAAGTATGACTAAAAGAGTACCTTCGGGTACTCTTTTAGCATTTATGCTTCAAATAAAACGGCGCCGCTGGTAAACCCTCCGCCAAAAGCTACTAAAATTACCTTATCACCTGGCTTGATACGACCGTCTTCATAAGCATCGGCTAAGGCCATGGGCACGCAGGCCGAAGAAGAATTTCCTCTATTTGCAATGGAAACCTGAAAGCGTTCAAGGTCAAGGTTGCAGCGCTTTGCTGCGAATTTAATAATGCGCTCATTTGCCTGATGGGGCACAATGCAGGCAATCTCATCAACTGAAACACCTGAGCGTTTGCACACCTCATTAATAGCTCTACCCATTGCTTTGGAGGCAAACTTAAATACCTTCTGCCCGTGCATATAAAGTAGCTGTCGCTTGCGCCCTTGTTCAACAGCTTCTTTTACATCAATTTCATCATCGATAAACGCAAGGCTTGGATCAAGAGCAGCTATTACCTCTTCAGACACTCCGCTTTCATTAAAAGGAGGTTTTGAATCAAACGACATAGGGCATGAGAGCGCGTTATCCAAATCATCGTCATTAACAAGATAGGTTGCTAAAATGCCAGGGCGATTTTGATCCCATTCCACCACGGCAGCTCCCGCTCCATCGCCTAAAAGAACGCAGGTGGCTCTGTCTTCCCAGTTGGTTATGCGGGTAAGACGTTCAGAGCCAACAACCAGGGCTCGACGGTAGGCATTGCGAGAGTTTGCTTTTGGCGCAGGAACAACACCGGCAGCAAGAAGACCTTCTGCAACGGATAAGCCATACACAAACCCTGTGCAAGCTGCATTGATATCAAAAGCAGTTGCGTTAACGAGCCCGAGGCGGCGGCGCAATAGCGATGCACTCGAAGGAACAATAGTATCGGGCGTTACCGAAGAGTAGATAATAAGATCAATATCTTCAGGAGCAAGCGCGCGTTCAGAATAGCCGCCTTCGCTCCATCCGAGAGCTTGGCGCGCAGCAGCTTCCGCTAAATCAACGTTAGTTTCTGTGGTAGCAATGCGGCGTGCTTTAATGCCGGTGCGTTTAGTGATCCACTCATCGTTGGTATCAACGAGCTGGATAAAATCATTATTGGTTATTTCGAGGGTGGGAAGTGCCTTTCCGCAACCAATGATCGCGCAACCCATGAACTATGTGCTCCTTGCGAAAATACACAACATAATGTTGTGTTTTGTTCATTATTTTGAAGGTGAAATTATAGCACCTTCTTTATTACTAAATGCTTTGAACTAAGATGGAAGAAGGCTTTACTACAGAAACCACAGAGGGCCATTATGAAACGAGCAGTAATGCAGCGTTGTATCAAATAAGTAAGGATAAATTTTGCCGCAGCCAAGCCAAAATAGTATGGCTATACTTGATGCCCTTGAAAAAGATCATACTCTTTCAGTTGAAGAGTATGAGCAGCTCATTGTAGCTTTTATGAGCAATGAAGCTTTGGGTGCCAGTTTGGCTGAAGCGGCGGCAAATCGCGCTGTTGTGATAAGAAAACGCCTTTATGGTACCAAGGTGTTTGTGCGTGGGCTTATTGAGATTTCAAATTATTGCAAAAACGATTGCTTGTATTGCGGTATTCGTAAAAGCAACAAGGATTGTTTGCGGTATCGCTTAACCGAAGATGATATTGTAGCGTGCGCAAAAAATGGCTATGAGCTGGGGTTTCGCACCTTTGTTCTTCAAGGTGGGGAAGATCCGTATTTCAGCGATGAGCGCCTTTGCCGCATTGTTGCTTATATAAAAAAACAGCACCCCGATTGCGCTATTACGCTTTCGGTTGGAGAGCGCTCGCGTGAGAGCTATCAGCGCTTGTTTGATGCGGGAGCTGATAGGTATTTATTGCGACACGAAACTGCATCGCGCACGCTGTATAAAAAACTTCATCCCGGCAACATGCGCTTTGAGAAGCGAATGCAGTGTTTGGAATATTTGAGAGAAATAGGCTACGTTGTGGGGTGCGGGTTTATGGTTGGCGCGCCGTATCAAACAGCGCACGATCTAGCGCAAGACTTAAAGTTTGTTGAGGAATTCAAGCCTGAAATGTGTGGCATTGGTCCCTTTATTCCTCACCATGCAACTGAGTTTGCAAAACAGAGCGCAGGCAGCGTTTCCCTCACTTTTTTTCTTCTTTCTTTATTGCGTCTTATTTGTCCAGGTATATTACTTCCGGCAACAACAGCTCTGGGCACCATTGACCCTCGCGGAAGAGAAAAAGGAATTCTAGCAGGGGCAAATGTGGTTATGCCCAATTTGTCTCCCGTTAACGTACGTAAACACTATGAACTCTACGACAATAAAATTTGTACCGGGGAAGAAGCGGCAGAGTGTCATGGATGTTTGCAGATGCGTATGCAAAGCATAGGTTATGAGGTCGTTGTTGACAGGGGAGACCCTTCTTTCTTATAAAAGATATGAGAAGTGTTTTGGAGATGATGGGCGTGCAAATTCCTCAGGGAATTAAGAATCATTACGAAAAAGTAATTTGTGCTTGCTGCTTTATTATTCTCTTCACTAATATCGGTTTGCCTTCAACGTCGTTTTCGGTATACCAGCCTTATTTGGTTGAAATACCAGGCGTTGGGCATGCGGGCGGCTCTATCATTATTTCTATCAGAACATTTGTTTCGCTGGTGGCAATGTTTTTTGTCGCTCGGTTTTATCGAGTCTTTGATTGCCGTCTTGGTGTTTTTATTTCATCGCTTTGTGTTGGCTTAGGTTTTGCTCTCTATGCTGTGTTTGCTAATTCATATGCAGGGCTATGCGTAGCTTCTATTTTTACCGGGCTTGGATATGGTCTTGGTGGCATGGTTGCTTCTACTATGCTTATCAGCCGATGGTTCTCGTCAAACATGGCAACAGCGGCAGGCATTGCTGCGGTTGGTTCGGGTGTTGCGGCGGTGGTAATGCCTTCTTGTGTGGTGGAGATTATCAAGGCAACATCGCTCTCGGTTGCTTTTGGGCTTGAATCAGCTCTTGCTTGCTGTATGGGGCTGTTAGTATTTGCGCTGCTGCGAAATCGCCCCGAAGATATTCAAGAATTTTCTTCAGATGTTAAGGAAGATGCATCTGGGGCTGCTTCTTTGCATACTGTTAATACTGCTAATAAAAATCCAGATAAAACAGGCACAAAAAAGAAGACAGCACCATCTAAACAGGTGCGTATCAACAGAAATTTACCCCATGCTTGGCTGCCGGTAGTTTTTGTTGCCATGATTTTTATTGGCTGTATTTCGGTTGGGGGCTCAAATTATCTTGCTGTTTTGTTTACTTCTGAAGGCTTTTCAACTGAGCATGCTGCTGTGTTAGTTGCTCTCTCGGGCGCTTGTTTGACTGCTGCAAAGTTGGGGAGCGGTATTGTTTTTGACAAAGTTGGCACGCGTTTGGGGTCGCTGATATTCTTTGTTTTATTCATAGCAGGAACAGCACTTTTATGCTTATCAGACATGGGTAGCACTAATGTTGCAAGCTTTGCTGTTGTGCTTTATGGGCTGGGGCTTTCGTTGGGTACGGTGGGTATATCTATTTGGTCTATCGAGCTTTCTCCTAAGGGTAACCAAATGCAAACGATTAAAAACTTTCAGATAGCTTATGCCCTTGGTGGATTTGTTTTTACCTTTTTACCTGGCTTTTTAACAGAGATATTTGGCACCTATTTGGTAACGTATGTAATTCTTTTAGCTATGGTCACGATAGCGGGTATTGTTATTGTGTCAATCTACACTATTCTTGATAAGCGCGCGGCATCGTAGTTTTTGTACCACAGCTTTATTACGTTTGCATTTTTGGTGTTCTTTGGGTTGTTTCCTTTGTTTCCTTTTGCCGCTCAAACCATGCGTATTTCGCACTTTTAGAAAAAAATAGGATATTTGGGTTTACGATACTTGATTGTTGCTTTTAACCCGAGTTGCATTACAGGCGGTTTATATGGATTTTGTTGCACTGTTGAATTCTATCGATGCTGCGGTATGGGGCCCTCCAATGATTATTCTTCTTTTGGGTTGCCACATTTACACCACGATTCGTACAAAAGGGATTCAGCGCAAACTCCCTTTGGCTCTCAAGCTTTCTGTCACCAAAGACGATGGAGCCGAAGGCGATGTAAGTAATTTTGGCGCTATGGCAACCTCGCTTGCTTCAACGCTGGGAACGGGCTCGATTATCGGCGTTGCTACGGCGGTTTTATCGGGAGGTCCAGGTGCGGTTTTATGGATGTGGCTCACGGGTATTTTAGGCATGGCTACCAAATATACCGAGGTTTTTGCCGCCATGAAATATCGGGTGAAAGATTGGCGTGGGCAGATGATGGGTGGCGCCATGCACGTATGGGAGCAGCGTTATAAACGCCCTGATGGCACGGTTCCGTGGTGGGCAAAACTTGCAGCTATCTGGTTTGCGCTCATGGCCTGCTTTACCATTTTTGGCATTGGCTCTGCGGTTCAAACGAGCGCCATTACCAGTGTTGTTAAGGCAAATTTTGGTATTGAGTCATGGATTCCCGCTGCAATTGTTTGCGGTTCTGCTTTGCTCGTTATTATTGGCGGGCTAAAAAATGTCTCTAAAATTTGCGAAAAACTTGTTCCCTTTATGGGTGGTGCCTATATTTTAGGTTGCTTGTATATTCTTGCTTGCAACCATGCCTTTTTGCTCGATTCTCTTATTACGATTGTTGAATGCGCTTTTACGCCTAAGGCGGCTTTTGGTGGTGCGGTAGGTTCAGGGATTATGGTTGCGCTTCAATTTGGCTGCGCGCGCGGTTTGTTTTCCAATGAGTCTGGTTTGGGAACGGCGCCTCTTATTTCTTCGGCGGCAGCTTCCAAAAACCCTGCTCGTCAAGCACTGGTTGGAATGACGGGTGCCTTTTGGTGTACCGTTGTTATTTGTTTGATGAGCGGTTTGGTTATCGTGAGCACCTTGCTTGCAAATCCAACGCTCATTGCCGATACGGGAGTTTCTGATGGTGCTACGCTTGCTAATTCTGTTTTTGGAACTATCCCCGTTGTTGGTATGCCTGTTTTAATGCTGGGCATCATTTGTTTTGCCTATTCAACTATTCTTGGTTGGAGCTATTATGGTGAGCGCGTGACCACCTATTTGTTTGGACGTCGTTGGGTTCCCCTCTATATTGGGCTTTATATTTGCATGGGCTTTTTAGGGGGTATTGGGGTAGGCGATATTGCTTGGACAGCAACAGATATTGCAAACGCTCTTATGGCCATTCCTAATATCATTATGGTGTTTGTTACCGCAGGCATGGTTGCTAAAGAAACCCAACATTATGTATACGATGGAAATATTGAAGAGGAATATAAGGAAGAAATTCACACTCTGGAAGAAAAGAGTGCATTTTTTCGCAAAAAAGCTTAACCAGTGGTGCGTGACGTATTTGTTTGTAAACAATAAGTCATGAGGTATTTATCTGATTTGCTTCTTTACGGCCCCAGCGATGGGGCTTTTTCGTAGTTTGAACAGCAGTTTTGTCTCTTATCTAAAAAATTTTAAAATAATACTTGACAATACCTAGGGAATTAGTAGGATTTAAATTCAAGAAAAGGAAAACGAACAAAGATTTAAGGCAACCAACAGAAAGAAGGAACAATGGCAGTCTACAAAAGCGTTTCCGAACTTATTGGCAATACCCCTCTTGTCGAGCTTACCAACTATGAAAAAAATCATGACCTCAAGGCAACCATCATAGGTAAAGTTGAGTATTTTAACCCAGCGGGTTCTATCAAAGATCGCATTGCTAAAGCTATGATTGATCAAGCTGAAAAAGACGGCAAAATCAACGCTGAAACAGTTTTTATTGAGCCTACGTCTGGTAATACCGGTATTGGTCTTGCGGCAATTGCGGCTGCTCGTGGCAATCGCATTATTATCACCATGCCTGAAACTATGAGTGTTGAGCGCCGCAATCTTATGAAGGCTTATGGTGCCGAGCTTGTTTTAACCGATGGCGCAAAAGGCATGAAGGGCGCAATTGCACGTGCAGATGAGCTTGCCAAAGAAATTCCAAACTCTTTTATCCCTAGCCAATTCACCAATCTTGCCAATCCTGCAATTCATGAGGCAACCACGGGCCCTGAAATTTGGGAAGCAACTGATGGCAAGGTAGATATTTTGGTTGCTGGTGTTGGCACGGGTGGCACCGTTTCTGGCGTTGGCGCGTATCTTAAAAAGCAAAATCCTCAAATTAGTGTTGTCGCTGTTGAGCCTGCTGGTTCCCCTGTTCTTTCTGAAGGCCGCCCTGGCACACATAAAATTCAGGGCATTGGTGCTGGTTTTGTCCCTGACACCTTAAACACCGAAATATATGATGAGATTATCACGATTGCCGATGAAGAAGCTTTTGAGGTTGGTCGCGAACTTGCTGGTAAAGATGGCTTGTTGGTGGGAATTTCTTCTGGAGCTGCTGTTGCTGCCGCAACCAAACTTGCTCAGCGTCCAGAAAATGCGGGTAAAACCATCGTTGCTATTTTGCCAGATACCGGCGAGCGGTATCTTTCAACTGCAATGTTTAACTTTGAGTAAAACCCTTGTTGCAGCAGTGATGCGCGCAAAGGTTTTGAATTATTTAAGGCATGTTGGCTATGTTTAATGGCGGCTGGCTAACGTTGAAAGTTGCGCATTAAAAGGGGAGCAAGTTTTTGGCTTGCTCCTCTTTTTTGTATGAATGTTGTGCGCTTGGCATCTTGCCCTTAGTATCATGGGGTAAATACGATAAACGAGGTAGTATGGCTTTTTATGAACAGAATCGCCAGGCGATTATTTCATATTTTCAACAAGGGTCACAGGGTAATTTCTTAGATGATGCTCTTGGTGTTGAAGTTGAGCATTTTGTAGTACATTCTCAAAATAATAAGCCTGTTTTTTATCAGGCTTCTGCTGGTGGTTGTGAAAGGTTAGGTGTGGCAGATTTACTGCATTATCTTGCTGCATATTATCCTGAAAAAACATACGGGCTTGAAGGAGAGCTTATTGGGCTTACTTCATCAGAAGCCTCAATCACTCTTGAACCAGCTGCTCAGATTGAAATTAGCATAGCCCCCTTTAGCTCTATTCAAAAAATACGTGAGATATATCAAGCATTTCGTAGTTTGGCTGATGAATTTCTCGCTCGATATAATTGCAAGTTGGTAACTTTGGGGTATCATCCCACAGCTCGCGCGCTTGATTTGCCGCTTATTCCTAAAAAACGCTACCAGTTTATGAATGATTATTTTAAATCGCTTGGAACGCATGGCGAGCGCATGATGCGTGCCTCTGCTTCAACGCAGGTTTCAATCGATTACAAAAATGAAGCTGATGCAATTCGTAAAATGCGTCTTGCACAGGCTTTGGCGCCCATTTTTGCATCTATTACCGACAACGTTGAGATGTTTGAGGGCAGATCAGCGACTAAGCCACTTGAACGCTTCAATGTTTGGCGCGATGTTGACAATGACAGATGCGGTTCGATTCCAGGGCTTTTTGATGAGGGCTTTGGATTTGCTGAATATGCTGATTGGCTTTTGCAAACATCGCCCATTTTTGTAACGCGTTCTTTGGCGGGTGAAGAAGCAAACGCAGCGCTTCGTTTTGTTGGTAAAACTTCTGCGGCCAAAGCATATGCAGATACTCCTATGAGTACAATGGATATTGAGCATTTACTTTCAATGGTTTGGCCTGATGTGCGCCTAAAACAATTTGTAGAAATTCGTCCTGCTGATTCACTGCCATGTGCTCAGGTTATGGGATATGCCGCTTTGATTAAGGGTGTTTTTTATTCTGATGAGGTTATGCAAATCCTTGAAGCAAAGCTTGGTGTTAAAAATGATATATGGCCATTTAGTAACAATACAACCAATCAAACGCTTGAGGCTATTCGGGCAACTGGTTTTGAGGCGAGGTTAGCAGGAAGTACTATACGCGAATGGATTGACGTTATATTTCATACGGCAAACAATCATCTTGATAATACCGACCAAGCATTTCTTTCGGAGCTTTCTTCATGGTGTTATGCTCGTTGGGTACAATAGGTGCGGGTGATGTAACAAAATGAAGATATCGACAAAAGGTCTTTACGCGGTGCGATTTATGGTGTTTCTTGCTCGTCATGGCGGAAGCAATCCTGTTCCTTTGAAAGAAGTTGCCGAGGCAACGGGGATTTCTCGTAAATATCTTGAACAAATCGTTTCAAGTTTAACAGCAGCACAGCTTGTTCGTTCGAGCCGTGGGTCTTCGGGGGGTTATCGTTTGGTGAAGTCGCCCGCCCGCACTTCTATGCTTGATATTTTGACGGTAACGGAAGGCTCGCTCGCTCCTGTTGATTATCTTGATGAACTTTCAGAAGGTCCTGCTCCGGGTGAGGCCTGCTTTGAAGTTTTTGTTTGGCGGGAACTTCATGAGCTTATCAAAACCTATCTGTCTTCGGTTTCATTGCAAGACATTATCGACAAATCTTCTCAGCTAGAAATTGATAGTTATTCAATTTAAGCGTGATGCTAAGAGTGATGCAGCAAAAGACAAACGTTATATGAATTCTCTTGAGCAAAAATATCAAAATCTTAAAACGTTGCTTGCCTCATATGATGCGCTAGCCGTTGCCTATTCCGGTGGGGTAGATTCAAGCTTGCTTGTCTATGTTGCTCATGAAGTTTTAGGGGCAAAGGCGCTTGCTTTAACAGCAATTGCTCCTTTGGTTTCTCGTCAAGAACTTGTAGATGCTCAAAGGTTTTGTGAGCGCTATGGTATCGTTCAAAAATGTTGCCAACCCGATGTAATGCAGATAGAAGGGGTGCGTTTTAATGCACCAGAGCGGTGTTACGTTTGCAAAAAAGCTATCTTTAGTGAATTGTTTAAACTGGCTCATGGGGCAGGCATTGAAATACTTGCAGATGGCTCTAACGTAGATGATTTAGATGAATATCGTCCTGGAAAAAAGGCGCTTGAAGAATTAGGAGTCAAAAGTCCTCTTATTGAGGCGGGTTTTACTAAGCATGATATTCGCGCTCTTTCTCAAAGATTACAATTACCCACGTGGAACAAGCAATCAAATGCTTGCTTAGCAACTCGGTTTCCGTACGGAACAGAACTTACATCTGAAAAACTTACTATGGTTGAAAAGGCAGAACATATTCTCACTGAACTGGGGTTTTCTCAAGTGCGTGTGCGAGTTCATGGCAGTATTGCGCGAATTGAAGTACTGCCTTGCCAGTTTGATAAGGCAATAACAAATCCCATTCGAGAAAGCATTGTTTCTTCGCTTACGCGTTTGGGATTTACCTACGTCACGCTTGATCTTGTGGGATATAGCAGCGGTAGCATGAATGCAACCATAAACACTGCACAACTGCCAATGGCGCAACCCAAACCCAGCAATAACCAGTAATCCAACTTGAGCCGAAGGCGAGATAAAGCATGCAAGAACACCATCATAAAACACCACATCAAGACTGTGTTGGTAATAGCCTCTACGATGAGCACTCCACCAAAACTAAGGATGATCTTCAAGAGGCGCAGCTATCTCAACAATCTCAAAACAGGCGCGTTTTATGTGCCATGAGCGGTGGGGTAGATAGCTCCGTTGCAGCTCAATTGCTTGTTGAGGCAGGCTATGACGTCATGGGCGCTACCATGAAGCTTTTTGATAATGATGGCATTTTTTTAGACGAAGCGAACAGAACCTGCTGTTCGCTTGATGATGTGGAAGATGCGCGTAGTGTTGCCGTAAGGCTGGGTATTCCTTATCACGTTTTTAACTATAAGGGTAAGTTTGAAACCTGCGTTATTGCGCGTTTTTGTGAAGGCTACTTAAGAGGAGAAACCCCTAATCCTTGCATTGATTGCAATCGTTTTCTTAAATTTGAGGCATTGCAACAGCGAAGAAAAGAGCTTGGGTACGATTATGTAGCCACTGGTCATTATGCCCGTCGGGTATTCAACGAAGAGTTAGGTCGTTTTGAGCTTCATCGTGGTGCTGACCCCAAAAAAGATCAAAGCTATGTTTTATATCATGTAACTCAAAATCAGCTTGCGCACATGTTGTTTCCTTTAGGAGAGCTTTCTAAGGATGAGGTTCGCAAAGTTGCCCATGCAGCAGGTCTGCGCAATGCCGATAAACTTGAAAGCCAAGATATTTGTTTTGTTCCCGATGGTGATTATGCAGCATTTATTGAGCAGCATATGCAAACTTCGTTTAAACCTGGCCCTATTCTTGACGAAGAAGGCAACCAATTGGGCGTTCATCAAGGTCTTGTGCGCTATACCCTAGGGCAGCGCAAAGGTCTTGGGGTTGCGGCGGGAAGCCCTTTGTTTGTGCTAGAAAAAGATATGCAGCGCAATGCTCTCATTGTTGGTCCTGCATCTTCTCTGGGGGTGCATGAAGTTATTGCCGATGATATTAATCTCATTACGTTTGACTCGCTTGATGAACCTGTAGAGGTACAAGCCAAGGTAAACTATCGCGCCAGGCCGCAACAAGCAACTGCTGTAATTACCGAGGGCATATTGCGCGTGACATTTGACGAGCCAATTCGCTCTGCTGCACCTGGTCAGGCTATTGTTTTGTATCAGGGTGATGTGGTTATAGGGGGAGCAACCATTAGGCGTTTTATTTAACAATCAATACAGGACAGCCAACATTGTTGCATACGTTGCGGCTTACGCTTCCTAAAATTAAACCCTGCAAGCCACTTAATCCTCGTGAACCCATAATGACAAGATTGGCATTATGTTTTTCAGTTTCTTTAACAATAGCTTCAGCAGGAGTGCCATAAATAACAGCGGTGCTGCTCTGAATGCCCGATGTTTCCAATACTTCATGAGCTTGGGATACTGCGCGCTGAGCTTGCTCGGTAGCCGTACTTGACATCTCTTCTGTGGCAGAAACAATGTGGATTGATTTTGTTTTGGCGGGGTCAATGCATTTTGCAACATAGCGAATAGCATTAAGAGAGCCTTCAGAACCATCACTTGCAATAAGTACATTTCCGATAACAGGGGTAGTTATTGGAGATGAAGCATTTGATGGTACCTGAAGAACGTTGTTATTGTTGTTAATGCTCTTTTGTTGTTCAATACGTTCACGGTCAAGTTTTTTGTTGCGAAAATATACCGCCCAGTTAATAGCTAAACATCCTAAATTAAGAAAATACACAATCAAAACCCAGCTTATATCGCCTGAAACAAATTTAGCTGCAATACCGGCGACATAACCAGCCGTGATAAGCGTAATGAATTGCCAACTGGTACTTACGGCAGTGGCTGATTTATAGCTTTTATAGGCATTCATTGGCCAAGAAAGACCAAAACAAATAAGCATTGCCGCTTCAAGAATCTGTGCTGTCATGTGATGCTCCTTCTTAGTTCTTAGAACCGTTATCAACTTAAAAGGTTTTTTAACGTACAACAAAGCATGGATATAAGCGTTTGTTGGCGTCGTTTGAGGTTGATTGTAGGAGCGGTAATTATACTTATCAACACGAATATAAAAAGTACATATTAGGTTGCCTAGAATGCAACTATTCCGCCAAACCCTCCTGTTGCTGCAAGAAGAGCAAACCACACAACTGGAATAAAAAGAGAGGGGAGTAAATTCATGGTAGAAATTTCTCGTAGGCGCAAGAGGTTAATTCCAGTGGCAAGAATGAGAATTCCACCTACAATGCCAATTTCGGCCATAAGGCCATTGCTTAAAAAGGGTGCCAGAACGCTTGCAAGAAGATAAATTCCTCCCTGCCAAAGAAAAAGAACAAGCCCTGCTATGGCAATTCCCATACCAAAGGTTGAAGCAAGCACCATAGACGAAACTAAATCTAAGGTGGCATTGGTGAACAAAAAGGTTTCATCCCCATAAAGAGCACTGTTAATAGGGCCAAGAATCGAAAGAGTTCCAATGCAAAATAACATAATGGCAGTTGAGAGCCCCTGAGCAAATTCTTTACCATTTTTGGATCGTTTACTTACCGCAGAATCAAAGCGTCCTTCTAAATTAAGCGCAGTTCCAATAACATTGCCAAGGGCTAAGCTTACGATAAAAAGAACAGGGAACTGGCTATTGGGCATATTTTGTACAGCAGCGTTAATGCCAAGGGTCACTGTTGCAATGCCTAATGCGGTAAAAATTGCATCGTGATATTTGGTCTTTAAGCCCTTTTTAATAAGACCGCCCACAACGCTGCCAACAATAATGGCGCAGGTATTTACAATGGTTCCAATCAATTATTGCTCCTTAAAGCAAAGAAGATTATAGCGCATGGCTGGCATGCGCTATATTTGCGAAACTGGGCGGATATGAATAATTTTATTGAGCAGTCGATCGCTGTGCACTTGATCGCTAATTTTAACTAAGCCCGAGCCAGAAAGAGATTTTAGGGGCATATCCCATAACAAAAATGATAATGATGAGGATAGGGATTCCGTAAGAAACCCAAATGCGGCTCCAGGCAGGAAATTTTAAACCCTTACCTGCATCAGCTTCTTTTTTAAAAGCGTTCCAGCCCCAGCCGTATCGCCTAGTGCAGAACAGTACAAAAATCAACGACCCTAAAGGAAGCATATTATTAGAAACAATAAAATCTTCGATGGATTGAATGTCACCAATGCCAGGAAGTGTTACCCCTGATAAAACGTTAAATCCAAGAGCGCAGGGTAAGCTTAAAATCACAACGAGTATGCCATTGATAGCAACGGCTCTTCCGCGCGTTACGTTCCATTTATCCATGGTAAAGCTGATGAGATTTTCGAATACCGCAATAACGGTTGAAAGGGCAGCAAAACTCATAAATACAAAAAATAGCGCTCCCCATAAACTCCCCAGGGGCATTTGGGCAAATACTAACGGAAGCGTTACAAAAACGAGAGAGGGGCCTGAATCGGGTGTTACGTTGTAAGCAAAGCAAGCAGGGAAAATAATAAGACCAGCAAGAATGGCAACAACGGTATTGAGGGCGGTAACCGAGATTGCCTCGCCTGTTAAGCTGCGCTCTTTGCCAATATAGGAGCCAAAAATTTCCATTGCAGCAATACCAAGAGAGAGCGAGAAAAAGGCTTGTCCCATTGCGGCGTACACTGCTTCACCAAAGGTGGCCCATCCGCCTTCAAACATGCGACTAAAATCGGGGATGAGATAAAAAGCAATACCTTCTGCTCCTCCTGGTAGTGTCATGGTACGAATACACAGAACAATCATCACTACAAACAGAATTGCCATGAGCCATTTAGTAATGCGTTCAACACCTTTTTGCAAGCCAAGGCTACAAATAGCAAATCCAATAGCAATGGCGGCAAGCATCCAACCAATGAGTTCGCTCGGGTTACTTAAAAGGGCAGAAAATGTGGTGGCTGCCACCTCGCTGCTTGCGCCGTCAAAGGTTCCTACGGCCATTTTTGAAATGTAGGCAAGCATCCAGCCAGAAACCGTGGTATAAAACATCATTAAGATCATGCAGCCAACATAACCCCACCAGCTAAACCAATGAAAACGACGTTTTGGTTCAAGGATGTCAAAAGCATGAGCAGCGCTTTTTTGGCTTGCACGACCTACGGCAAACTCCATGACCATTACAGGTAGCCCCAAAATAACAAGAAAAATAAGGTAGAGCAAAACAAAAGCGCCTCCACCGTATTCACCTGTTATATAAGGAAAGCGCCATACATTGCCAATACCTATTGCGCACCCTGCCGCAATAAGAATAAAACCAATACGTGAAGCAAAATGTTCGCGAGGAGCTGCTGCTGATGGGCTGGTTTGTTGCGTTGTCATAAAAACCTCTTTGTTGTTTTAGTACGAAATGTTTGAATGGTACATCATATTCCGCCGTCTTTTCGTTGAAGCCTGGTACGGTGGTGCTCGTCAGGGCAAAGGGACGTAGACCATTGTAAACGTTTTTTGTAGCTATTGGTTGTTATATGGTGCTTCTTGTAAAATGTCAGCAATTTTATAGATATTTCTTGGTACGATGACCCTTGTGTTTAATCACAGAACTATGGTCAATGCGGTTAATTGCGAAAGGTCGATATGCCCGAGTACAATAAGCTTACTCCTGAGCTCATTCAGGAGCTAGTGGCGGTTGTTGGAGAGTCAAACTGTCATTTTGGAAATGCTAT
The DNA here is from genome assembly GCA_963653545.1 of uncultured Eubacteriales bacterium. Classification (GTDB taxonomy): domain Bacteria; phylum Actinomycetota; class Coriobacteriia; order Coriobacteriales; family Eggerthellaceae; genus Anaerotardibacter. The sequence goes on from CAVJWZ010000033.1 coordinate 14,228, forward strand.
TAGTGAAGATTACTCTCACGATGAAATGCCTATCTACGGAACTCAAATGCCCGAGGTTGTTTGTTTTCCAAACAGCACTGAAGAAGTATCTGCTGTTATGAAACTTTGTAACGAAAACATAATTCCGGTAACAGTTCGTGGTGCAGGCACAGGTTTAGTTGGTGGGAGTACTCCGTTAGAGGGCGGCTTGGTTCTCTGCACCATGAATATGAACAAGATTTTGTCTTACGATATGAATAATCTTACTGTTCGTATTCAACCAGGTGTTCGTTTGTGCGATTTGGCAGCAGATGCTCTTACTCATGGTTTGATGTATCCACCTGATCCAGGTGAGAAAACGGGTTCTGTTGGGGGTAATGTAAGTACTAATGCAGGTGGTATGCGTGCAATCAAGTACGGAACTACGCGCGATTATGTTCTTGCTATGACTACGGTTTTGCCCAATGGTGAGATTCTCGATTTAGGCCGTTCGGTCACTAAGTCAAGCTCTGGGTATAGCTTATTACATTTGATGGTTGGTTCAGAAGGAACGCTTGGTGTAATTACCGAGCTTACCATGAAGCTCATTCCTAATCCCCAGGAAGATATAAGCTTTATTTTGCCGTTTGAGGATATCGAAAAAGCAATTGGGGCTGTTCCTAAAATTAAACTTGCAGGTCTTGATCCTCAGTCTATTGAATTTATGGAGCGCGATATTGTTGATTCTTCGGCTGAATATACGGGAAATAAGATTATTCCAACCGTGGTTAACGGCAAAGAAGCTGGTGCGTATATTTTAGTAACGCTTGATGGTAATGATGAAGATGAGATCTTCCAACGTGCAGAAATACTGGCAGAGATTGGCGAAGAGCTTGATGCTTACGATACCTTAATGCTTCGCGATGCTGCCGACAAAGCGGCTGTTTGGGCTGCTCGCAGTGCTTTTCTTACGGTAATTGAGGCAGAAACAGATCTTCTTGATGAGATGGACGTTGTTGTTCCGGTTGATAGAATTGCTGAATTTTTGAGTTTTGTTCATAACGTTGGTATAAAAAATGATGTTCGTATTCGTTCTTTCGGACATGCAGGAGATGGCAATTTGCATATCTATTGTTGCGGAAACGATATCAGCAAAGAAGAGTTTTTGAATAAGTCGAAAAAAGTGATGCAGGAAGCCTATGCTAAGTGTTCAGAACTTGGTGGTCAGGTTTCGGGCGAGCATGGCATTGGTCATGCCAAAAAGCATTATCTTCGCGCTTCGGTGGGGGATACTGCTCACGATATGATGGCTGGCATTAAGAAGGTATTTGATCCTAACTATATTCTCAATCCTGGTAAGGTTTGTAGTTAATTAAATACAGAATAAATAAAGGGTTATAGGACAAGAGAAAGCATGAAAGGGTAAGTTCTAAAGCTCAATTAAACACAGGATAAACGTAAGCTATTTGGGGTGTTGATGTGGATATCGGCACCCTTTTTTGTCTGTAATCCCATTTTTGTGGAGGGACATGAGGGGGAGTCCTGTGCTTCTTACAAAGCTTTATTTATTTGGCTCGAAGAGGTGTTTTGTGGTGGGCGCTACTGGGATTGAACCAGCGACCTCTTCCGTGTGAAGGAAGCGCTCTCCCACTGAGCTAAGCGCCCAAAAAATCTTTCCAATCTTTACCAAGAAACCCAAAAATTCATCAAAAAACGCCTAAAAATGGTAAGGTGTTGCCATTTTTGCAAGCGGTATAGACAGACGGCGTAAAGTTGATGGGGGTTGGCACTATCATCCGATGCCAACCATACCTGA
>CAVJWZ010000034.1:0-15204 GCA_963653545.1 uncultured Eubacteriales bacterium
CAACACCTTCCTTCTCAAGATTTCAACATTGCACCTTGCGGCACAACATGTTTCACATCAACCGCCGCAAAACGATTGAATTGCTCTCGTTTACCAACGAATTAACGCTTTCGCGTGTTTCAAGCTCATGCACTCTATCGGCAAGACGTCGAACGCGCTTATGAAGCGAATCTATTTCATCGTCGCGCTCATCAAGCCTACCCTTCAAATCCAAAATTCTAATTACGCCCGCAAGATTAATGCCTTCACTGGTAAGCTCGTTGATAAGCTGCAAGCGATCGATATCGGCCTGAGAATACATGCGAGTGTTTCCGCTGGTACGCTGAGGAGAAACAAGCCCTTTTTGCTCATAAATTCGCAGCGTTTGCGGATGCACACCAGCCAATTCCGCCGCTACACTAATCATATAAAGTGGGCGATCTCTATCATTCATTACCATGCCCTCACTTCCTCGGTCGTTGCCGCTTGAAATGCTTTGAGAGCGGCCGTTTGCTCATCGTTGAGGCTTTGAGGAACATCCACATGGATTTTTACCTTGAGCGAACCATGCCCACCTGCCTTGCCAAGCTTAGGAGCACCCTTCCCTTTAACGGTAAGAACCGTGCCATCTTGGGTTCCCGCAGGAACTTTAATGCGAACTTTTGAACCATCGGGGGCAGGTACAACAACCTGAGCACCTAAGGCAGCTTCGGCCAACGTAACCGGAACCGTAATAAGTACATCTGCTTTATCTCGCGAAAACAACGGATGGTTGGCAATATGTATGGTTACCAATAAATCACCCGCAGGGCCACCGTTTATTCCAGCAGCACCCCGACCTTTAAGTCGTACGCGCCCGCCATCAACGGCACCAGCAGGAATTTTGATTGTGAGTGTTTCTTTTTCAGAAGTGCCTTTTGAGCCAATTTTGACGCGCTTTTCGCACCCTTTAAATGCCTCATCAAAGCTAACCGTCATAGCAACAGTTTTATCGGCACCCTTCTGCGGAACAGGGTTATGCGGCTGTGAGCCAAACCCTCCAAAATTCCATTCCGTTCCAAAGGCGCCCTCTCCATGACGCATACTCTCCAAAATGTCTGCCCAACTAAAGCCGCCTCCCGCAAAGGGGTTAGCGCCACCCGACGCCTGCTGCCAGCCTGCCCCATACGGAATTTGATTTTGGTTAGCCGTGCCATATTGGTCATACATTGCACGCTTTTTATCGTCGCTTAAAACCTCATAAGCTTCGTTTATTTCTTTAAATTTTGCCTCATCGCCGCCTGCATCGGGATGATGTTTACGTGCTAACTTACGAAAGGCTTTTTTAATATCATCAGACGTTGCATCGCGTGGAACGCCTAGCGTCTTATAATAATCAGGAGTTTGTGCCATACGCGCTCCACCTCTCTTTCTTTACACAGAAGGCGGACATCTAACGCCCGCCTTCTCCTTCACTTACTCATACCGCAAACCCATGTTGTATCGGGCTAAAACCTTACAAACCACCAAGCTGCTTATTCTTCCTCTTCGTCCTCTTCTTCAACTTCGCGCTTAGGGCCACCAACAGTAACGGTTACCATGGCATTGCGAATTACCTTGCTTCCCATGCGGTAACCTTTTTGGTAGACCTCGGCAACTGTTTCATCAGGAACAGTTGGATCATCAACCGTGGCAACCGCCTGAGCTTCTAAGGCATTAAATGCTTCGCCCTTAGGGTCTATCACCTCAACGCCCTGCTTTTCAAACACCGCTTTGAGTTTGGTGTGAACAGCGTTTACGCCGCCCAACAAACCCTCTTCGCCGTTTTTTTCAGCATAATCAATGGTGCGCTCAAAGTCGTCCAAAACCGGGACTAACTCTTCAATAAGCTTTTCTGTTGCGCGCAGCTTTTCTTCCGCACGCTGCTCATTCATACGACGACGATAGGTATCCCACTCAGCATGAAGGCGATAGTACTTATCTTTCCAAGCACCTGCCTCTTCTTGCGCTTTGGTAAGCTCGTCAACAGGCTCTGTGCCCTGCTGCTCTTCTGTTTGCTCTTCGGCTTTGGCTGAAGCATCTAACACTTCAGCCTCCACCGTTTGAGCATCCTCACCAGCACAAGGAGCGTTTTCGCATACCCCGTCTTTCTCTGGCGCGGCCATAATTAGTTGTCCTTTTTGTCGGCGTCGTCATCTACAACTTCAAAATCAGCCTCGATGGTGTCGTCGTTGGCAGAAGCCTGAGCACCCGCTGCCTGCTCACCCGCAGGAGCACCCTCGGTTGAATACACAACCTCGGCAAGCTTATAGCCAGCTGCTTGCAAAGCTTCAACCGCAGCCTTAACTGCCTCAATGTCGGTTCCTTCAAGAGCGGTTTTTGCCTGAGCTATAGCATCTTCGGCTTGCTTCTTAACATCTTCGCTTACTTTGTCGCCCACCTCGCTTAGTGTTTGCTCGGTAGCATTAGCAAGCGAATCGCAGTTGTTGCGTGTTTCAACCTCTTCTTTGCGAAGCTTATCTTCCTCTGCATGAGTTTCTGCATCTTTGACCATGCGATCAACTTCGTCATCGGTAAGGGCAGTCGAACCAGAAATGGTGATTTGCTGCTGCTTACCGGTACCCAAATCTTTAGCCGAAACGTTTACAATACCGTTTGCATCAATGTCAAAAGTAACCTCAATTTGAGGAACACCACGACGTGCTGCAGGAATACCCGTGAGCTGGAATTTGCCAAGCGTTTTATTGCCTGCTGCCATCTCGCGCTCACCCTGAAGAACATGAATCTCAACAGAAGTTTGGTTGTCTGCCGCCGTAGAGTAAATCTCGGTTTTACGCGTTGGGATGGTGGTATTGCGCTCGATCATCTTGGTCATAACGCCACCCATAGTTTCAACACCTAAGGAAAGCGGAGTTACATCCAAAAGCAAAATACCCTCAACATCACCTGCGAGAACACCACCCTGAACAGCAGCACCCATAGCAACTACCTCATCAGGATTTACCGACATGTTAGGCTGTTTGCCTGTCATAGCCTTTACCAAATCCTGAACAGCTGGCATACGCGTTGACCCACCGACAAGAATTACCTCATTGATGTCACCTGTTTTAAGGCCAGCATCGCGCAAAGCCTGCTCAACAGGAGCCTTACAACGATCGAGCAAATCTTTAGTGATGCGCTCAAACTCTGCACGAGTAAGCGTGTAATCCAAGTGGAGCGGACCAGCTGCGCCAGCAGAGATAAAGGGCAAGTTAATAGTGCTTTGCGTAGTGGAAGAAAGTTCCATCTTTGCTTTTTCTGCTGCTTCCTTTAAGCGCTGCAAGGCCATTTTATCGGCACGAAGATCGATGTTGTTTTCGCCTTTAAATTTATCGGCCAACCAATCGATGATGCGCTGATCCCAATCGTCACCACCAAGGTGGTTATCGCCCGCCGTAGAGCAAACCTCAAATACGCCATCGCCAAGCTCAAGAACCGAAACATCAAAGGTACCGCCACCAAGGTCGAATACCAAAACCTTTTCATCCTTGCTGGTTTTATCAAGACCATAAGCAAGCGCTGCTGCTGTTGGCTCATTGATAATACGCATTACTTCCAAGCCTGCAATTTTACCAGCGTCTTTAGTAGCCTGACGCTGAGCATCGTTAAAGTATGCAGGAACGGTAATAACAGCCTGGGTAACAGGCTCACCAAGGCGCTTTTCGGCGTCTGACTTGATTTTTTGTAATACCATTGCAGAAATTTCTTCTGGCATATAATCTTTGCCTTCAATATCTACAACAGCACGACCACCATTGCCATTCTTAACGTTGTAAGAAACAGTTTTTTGCTCTTCACCTGTTTCTGCAAAAGAACGACCAATAAAGCGCTTTACCGAAGCGATGGTGTTTTCTGGGTTGGTAACAGCCTTATTCTTAGCGGCCTTACCAACAACACGCTCACCATCTTTGCCAAAACCTACGACCGAAGGAGTGGTACGATCGCCTTCAGCGTTGACCAAAATTTCTGGCTCGGTGCCCTCCATTACAGCCATTGCTGAATTTGTAGTACCAAGGTCGATACCAATAATCTTTCCCATCTTGCCTATCCTTTCAGTTGTTGTATGCCTGCCGTTAGCTTTAAAAACCAGAAGCGAGCTTGATGCCCCCGAGTTATTCTGGCTTTTTGCTTTTGCAAGCAAACCCTGTTTGTTACCTACCTATCACAAAAGCCGCCTAGTAAACCCAGTGCGACTTCCTGATGACAATGACCATAATAAAATCTAAGTCTGTTATTGTCAAGTTTTGTAACCATTCTGTTGAAGATTATCTTAGTATTTTCTGTTTACGCAGGTAAAAGGGCGTTTTGATAAAACAACAATCGCCCTAATACCATCTTAATTTCTGTCGATGGTTTATTTGCATTACGTAATGCAAATTGCTAAAATCAAAAAGATCAAAGCTGTGGAAGTTAAAAGGTCTTACTTAAAAGAAGGAAGCCATGATGGAAGCAAACGCAACACTTAATATTCGTCTCCCCAAAACGCTAAAAGAGCATGGTTCACAAGTTCTTAATTACAACGGAATTTCCGCCTCTCAAGCTGTGCGTAACCTTTTTGAATATATGGAACGTGAGCAAAAAATTCCCGACTGCATTACGTCTTCCAACTCTGAAGACAAGTACGAAAAACGGCGCGAATTACTTAAATCATTTGCTGGATGCTCCGCACCCCTTCCCAAAGGTTGGACTATGGACGATATTAAAAACGAGCGTCTTGCCCGACTCATTGAAGAGGAGCACGCATGAAAGTATGTTTTGACAGCAATGTAGTTATTGATATAGCAACAAAAAGCGAATGGTTTTTATTCTCGTATGCTGCATACGACGTTTCTGCTTTAAGAAAATTTGATGCTTATATTTCAGCTTCATCTATGTCAGATATTGTATATATTCTTCATCGTAGAGGGTTAACCAACGCAGAAGCAGTTAACACAGTGCCTCTTTTGCTCGAAGCCTTTGATGTGTTTGACGTTTCGCGATCCGATTGCGAACAAGCATATAATTCGTCCATGACAGACTACGAAGACGCTCTTCTTGCATTTGCAGCACAACGAAATGGAATAAATATTATCGTCACCCGCAATACGCAAGATTTCAAAGATTCACCCGTAAATGCTCTTGATCCCGAAGAATTTGTAAAGCTCTTTAAACCAGCCAACGTGGAATACAGCGCTATTAAATAGCACCAGCACCAAATGGCGCTTTGGCGCAACTCGAGCACGAAGCAGCAAAACGCTCTTTCATTCTTTCAAGCGTCTTAATCCGAGCTCCTATGCCTCCCCGATATACGAGGCGCTGCCGCAACAGAGCTACCCGATGCAGCAGAGGAAACAGGTGCAGCATGAGCGCCACGCAAGGCATCAAGATAGGCTTGAGCATCTCCTGGATCATCATCGATATTTTCATCCCCTAAATCAACCTCATAGGGCACGCGACGATACAACAGGTCATACATCACCGGCACCACATACAACGTCATAAACGTTGCATACAGCAAGCCGCCCACAATAACCAACGCCATACCACGTTGCATCGAAGCACCAACAGCATCGCTTACTATCATAGGAACCATAGCCAAAATAGTGGTGAGCGCCGTCATAACAATAGGCCGCATACGGGTTTTGCCGCTCGCAATAAGGGCATCACGTTTTTCAAGCCCGCCGCGACGCAACTGGTTAACGTAATCTACAAATACAATTCCGTTATTTACCACCGTGCCCATTAACACCGCAAAACCCATGAGTGAGAGCATGCTTAACTGCTCACCCGCAAACAGCAACCCCAGCAAGCCACCAGTAAAGGCCAGCGGAACCGTCAAAATGATGATAAAAGGCGAGAGCAAACTTTGGAACTGAGCAACCATGACCAAATAAATCAAAACGAAGCCCAAAATCAAAAGCAAAATCATCTGCTCAAGCATGGTGTTAACGTTGCTAATTTCACCGCCAAAAGAAACGCTGTAACCCTCGGGCAAATCAAGATTATCAATCTTTTGTGTCAAATCGCGCGAGAGCAACGCGTTGTTGTAACCATCTTCAATTTCTGCCGTTACCGTCATTGCAGGCTCAGAATCAACATGGGTGATGGTGGTAGAAGCAAGCCCCTCTTCAACGGTAGCAATGTCACCCAAACGAATCGTTTTGCTCTCGCCTGAAGTAGTAGTAATGTCAAGTTCGGTATCAAGTAGGTTATTTTTAGTAACAGGATTAGTTTCGTCAACCACCTTAACCACCATGTTTGACTTATTAAGCTCCATATCGCTTGATTTAGCTTCAGAAGAAAGTTTATCTGCCAAATCGGCATACAGCTGCGCTACCGTATAGCCCTCTTTGGTAAGCTTGTCACGATCGATAATAAGGCGCATTTCTTTATCGGCATCTTCCATGCCGTTCTCAATTTTGGTATAGCCTTCAACCTCATCAACAGCCTTCATTACTGTCTCACTCACCTTGACAAGCTCATCTTCATCCGCGCCTTTTACCGTAAGCGATAACCCACTGCCCATCATTGAACTCATAGCTTCAGAAGAAGTAGCATCGGTAATTACTTCACAGTTGAGATTTTTTGTTTTTTCATCAAGCTCATCAAGAATGGCAAATACTTTTGATTCTGTTGTTACCGAATCGCTCGTTTGAATATAGAAGCTAAACTTTTTGTAAGCGTCATCGTCTTCAGTAGAAGAAAAACTACTCGACATCAAAGAAAGCGTTGAAGTACCATCCATAGCACCTACCGTTTCAACACCATCAATGTCCATTGCGATATTCATAATTTCATCAGCGGTTGTATACGCTGTTTGCTTATCTGCATCATCGGGCATGGTCACGCTTACGCTCACTGCCTTGCTCGTCATGCTTGGAATAAGCGTGACGCCCATATTTGCTACACCAATAATGGCAACAACAAACAACACGATAGCAACGCCTAAGGGAATAAGTTTATGGCTGAGAAAAAATTTAATTGATCGTTCATAGCCATGCTGAACTTTTTCAAGCCATGCATTATTGCGCGGTTTATAGGTTTTAAACACGAGTGAAGAAATACTCGGCACCAGCGTTAAAGCAACCACCAACGAAGCCGTTAAAACGTAGGTAATGGTAAGGGCAAAGGGCAACATAAGCTGGTTCACAATGCCGGTGGTGAATACGATAGGCAAAAAAACGCAGATGGTAGTAAGCGTTGAAGCAACTACCGCCCCCGTAATTTGTTTTGCTCCCTGAACTGCCGCACGCGCTGCAGGAATTCCTCTAGCACGCAAACGATAAATGTTCTCAAGAACAATAATTGAGTTATCTACCAACATACCAATGGCAAGCGACAGGCCACCAAGCGACATAATGTTGAGTTGAATCCCCGAAAAATACATGAGCAACAACGCACACAGCACCGAAAAGGGAATTGAAAAAGCAACAATAAGCGTAGGCTTTACATCGCGCAAAAAAATTGCCAACACAATAACGGCCAACAACGCACCCAGCAACAACGATTGCAAAATGGTTTCAATATAAATTGCAATATACGAACCCTGATCACTCACCACATCAAGATGCAAACTAGAATTTTCACGCTGTAAGGTATTGATTGCCTCATTAGTTGCTTTTGAAACATCACTTGTGCTAGCCGTGGAGTTTTTAAACACCGATAGCAGCACGCCTTCTTTACCGTTGAGTTTCATATAAGCACTGCCCGCATTATCAACAACGGTAATATCGGCAACATCTTGTAAGCGAATATCGCCCACTCCATCAATATTGGTTAGCAATAACAAACCAAGCTCTTTGGTCGAGGTAATATCATCGCCCACACGCAAAAGCCATTGCTCATCAGAATCGCTTTTCAAATATCCTGCTGGCATTGAAAAATTTTGCGCTTGAATAAGCTGAGCAAGCGTGGTTTTGTCCACCAACGCATCGATATTTGCCTGTTTAAGAGCCGTTTCACGCGATTCGTTGTATTGAGAGCGCGCACTTTCCAGCTCAGACTTGCTGGAATCAATTGAAGATTGAGCCTGAGCCAACTGAGCTGTCCCGCTGCCAAATTGGCTTGCTGCCGTAACGCTACCCGCTTGTGCTTGAGCAAGCTGCTCTTGATATTTCGATAATTCGCCCTGGGCTGTTTGCAGCGAAGTTTGCGTTTTGACGAGCTGCTCTTGCAAAGCAGATAACTGCTGCGAATAGCTAGGATCTGTTGGATCGAGCTTTGCAATTTGTGTTTGAATAGATTGTGCCGCTGCCGCATAGCCTGAAACTTCAGCTGTTTTGGCGCTCACCCCAACAGTAAGCCCCGAAATTGCTTGCCCAAGCTGATCAGAAGTTTCTTTTTCTTTACTTTGCAGAGCCGCTTGCTGATCTTTAATTGTTTGTTCAGCCTGAGAAAGCTGAGCTTCTCCCTCATCAATAGATTTTTTGGCATCGTAGAGCTGATCGTTAACACTTGCAAGCAACTTGTTATTAATGTCTTCAATCTTGCTCTCATTCAGGCGTACTTCAACAGATTGCTCAACATCCCCCGTAGTTGAAACATCCGCAACCCCATTTACCCGCTCAAGCTCGGGAACAACTTTTTCTTGCGCGTAATTTGACAAATCATAAATATCTTTTCCGTCATATTGAACCGCGACATACATGGTGGCCATCATATCCATGCTAAGTTCCATATAGTTAGGGCTACCTGCCGTATCAGGCAACTGTGAAGTAACCTCATTGGCTGCTGATGACACCTTAACCATTGCTGAATCGATATCGGTGCCATCTTCAAATTCTAAAAAGATCATCGAGTGGTTGTTGGCGCTTTGTGATTGAACCGTTTTAACGCCGCTCACCGTAGATAGAGCACTCTCTAAAACATCGGTTACTTCCGACTCGACCTTTTCAGCACTTGCGCCAGCATCGGTAGTGATTACCGCAACATAGGGCAAGTCCATATCAGGCAGAAGATCGGTTTTCATTTTTGAAAGAGAAACGCCACCAAGAATGAGGGCGATAATAACAGCAACAATAATTATGTATGGCCGTTTAACGCTAAATCGGCTAAGCATATAGGTGTTCTCCCGTGCGATTGTGATGTAGTTATTGGTTTGAGCTAACCAAGTTTTTGGCAGCAATACTTCTGCGATTATAAAATGACGGTTTGCCTATTACCTATAAGATCGTCTACTTTATTTACTATTATTAAAAAAGCTACAAACTTACCAACGTTTGCAGCTGCCCTCATCAAACAACCTAATCTTGGGATTATAGGTGAAGGCACCTATACCCTGAAGCAAAAACAATCGCTCCCCTGCTCGTTATAAGCAAGGGAGCGATGTTTACAATCAGGGGTTCAAGCTTTTAATAAACCCTCTTGGTGCTCGTACCACGCAATAGCGCAATTACGAGAACTGAAGCAAGCAAAACAAAGATTAAAGCTACAAGCAAGGTTTATTTTAACGTGGGTATTCATTAGGAGTTATCGGCTCCTTTCTTGGATTAATGGAGCAGGAAAGCGAAACCCCATCTCAACACCGTAATGCAAGATGGGGTTTTCTTATTCTTTTACCCGTGCTGCTAGTTCACGTAGCACCTAAGCTGCCTTATCGACTGTTTTGGCGTTATCAGCTTGCTGTGCTTCATCTTGAGAAGATTCTTCTTTAACAGCAGAGGGCAAATCGGACGAAGCATGAGCATCTGTTGACGCTTCATCAGATGCATTCGTTGTGCCATCAGTACTGCTAGTGCTTTGAGCATCGGTCGTAGTGGTTGCCTCTGTCTCGGCAGCTTCTTCAGCCTCAGTAGTTGCTCCGGCTTTGGTAGTTACTTCGTCCTTTGTAGCCGCTTTACCAATCGCTTTGCTATCAGCTTGAACGCTTGCTGCGGTAGTTAATTGATTAGTAACTTTGGCAATACTAACGCTATTGCTCAACGTTCCAGCATAATCGGTGGCAGTTACCTCAACGGTAATCACTCGCTCAGCATCATCTGCAGTAACGGTATATTTACTGGGTTCACTTACGCTAGCGTCTTGAACTAACTTCTTACTAGAACCCGCACCACTGTACCATCGGTACTCCAAAGTAGCATCACTAGGATGGCCACTTACCGTTGCCGTTAATGTCTGACCAACTTCACATGTTCCCGTAATATCCACGCTACCTGTTAGTGTTCTTCCTGGAAGCAGCTTTTTAGCAGCATAGTAAGTACCTGCTCTTCTATCAGGTATACCTTTCTTAATCGTTTCGTTGTCCAAGTAGTACCAATTACCATCTGCGCCATCAATAAAATCACTGGAAGGAGAAACCAATACATACATATTGTTAAGCCAGACCCAATTATTGCCCAGAGTTATTTCTTTAAGATGACTACAGTGATCCAACAAACGATACATACTAGGATCTTTATATTCATTCATATTAACGGTATTAAAACACGAAAGATTTAATGATTCAAGGCTATAACAATTGGCAAACATGCTTGTCATATATTCGGGGCGAATCTCAAAAGAGGCTCCTGAGGACACCCCCCAGCTCGAAAAATCCAGCGATTTAAGCGATGAGCATTCATAAAATGTTGCCGAAAAGTTAGTGGTTATCGACGCGATGGGTTGTATATGTTTAAGATCCAATGCTTCGAGCCCACTGCACTTGTAAAACATTTGATTCATGTCTTTAGAGTATATCGTAGTATTTCCTAATATGATTTTTCTAAGCCCCCAACAATTGAAAAACATATTCGCTGTACTCCCAGAGAACCCTGTATTATCTTTACTTTCGCCTATTCTGCTTAAATCGATCGAAGTTAAGTCATATCCAAAGCGATGCTCGTCGGTCTCATAGTTATTAAACCAATTTTCCATACTGTTAGGTTTAATACCATAATCAACAACAGTCACACTTTTTGTCCTATATTCAAGGAGTTTGCTATATTTGCTTTCCGTAACGTCTACACCATCCATAAAGACACTGCTGTCGTATACCGCAACTACTTTACTTCCATCAAAAGTATCCCCAACGCTAGGAACTGAAGCCCTCTTACAGAACTTCAATGAACCATCATCAGAGTAAACAGCAAAGACTGTTGTTGGTTCTTGAATAGAAACTCCGCTGTTTGCAAGACTGCCCGTATGGTTTGTAGCAGTTACTTTAACGAAAATTTTCTTGCTCACATAACTGCTGTCTTCTGGCTTAAAGGTTGGATCGCTAGAAGTATAGATTGGAGCATCCGTTCCCTCTACATACCATACATAGGTGAACCCTGTAGCATCTGTCTGAGCACCTGAAACATTAGCAGTAAGCGTTGCGTTAAGACTTGCCTCAGTAACTGCTTTGCCATCAACTTGAATGTCTACGGTACCGGTTAATTCACCAGCATCTTTGATAGTAACGCTATCGCTCAGCACTCCTGCAGCATAATTAGTGGCCGTTACTTCAACGGTAATTACTTGTCCAGAATCATCTGAGGTAACAATGTATTCATTAGTGTTGGCTCCTTGGATTGCCGTCTTGCTACCACCTTCACCTCTATACCATTGATACTGCAAGATAGCAGCAGCAGGATAGCCGCTTGGAGTTGCCGTTAATGTCTGACCAACTTCACATGTTCCCGTAATATCTACGCTACCTGTTAATGTTTTACCTGGAACTAGCTTTTTAGCAGCATAATAGGTGCCCGCTCCATCAGGTATTGGGTTTTTATTTGCTCCATAATCCTGATAAGCAGACAAACCATCTACGGTGTACCAATAACCATCTGCGCCATCAATATACCGTTCTTTAGGCTCATCCGGATGACCGTTCTGACCACCAGACGAAACCCATTTCCAGTTTTTTCCTAGAGTCAACTCCTTGAGATTACACGATCCGGTAAGGAGATGATGCATGCCACCACCACTTGGGATAAACTCGCTACCATGTCCTCTGGAATTAGGATCTACGGCAGAAGTGTCAAAACTACTCAAATCAAGCTGAGTAAGCTTTTCACAATCTTTAAACATGGAAGCCATATTATCAACCTTTGAAGTGTTGAAGCTGCTAACCTTAAGAGATGTAAGATTGACACACCATTCAAACATACTCTGCATATCAATAACGTTTTTGGTGTTCCATGTGCTTAAATCGAGTTCGGTAAGCTTGCTGCAACCCCCAAACATCTTGTTCATATTCACAACATTAGAGACATCCCAGTCACTTACCTTAAGCTCTGTTAAAGAACTATCATATGACCCTCCATAATTATAGTTGCAATAAAACATACCCTCCATGTTTGTAACCTTTGACGTATTCCAGCTGATCAAATCGAGTTTTGTAAGCTTACAATCATTGAAAAACATCATCTTCATGCTTGTGACATTAAGAGTTTTAAAATTAGACACATCAAGACCTGAAAGATTATTGCATTCACAAAACATCCGCTCCATATTTGTAACTTTAGAAGTATCCCATTTAGTCACATCAATCGAAGCAATGTTAGTACAGCCTTCGAACATGTAATTCATACTTGTAACATTCGAGGTATTAAATTTACTTACATCAAAGGAAGTCAGCTGCGGACAGTCAAAAAACATGGCATGCATTTTAGAAACATTTGAAGTATCGAGCTTGTCAAGGCCGTCGATTGATTCAAGTTTTTCCAAGCAGCCAAACCAATGTGCAGTGCTTATTGGTTTAATACCCTCATCGATTATGCTCGAAGTTTTGATATCATTCTTGTGTTCCTTCCAAGGGTTGTCAGACCTCAGAAGCCCCGTAGTAGAGTCAGGATACCACTTGTAAATATCAGTCGTTATTCCTGTATACACACTGGTGGCAATTTTGTTATTAAATCTATCTCCCTCATTAGGCATTTCTGACTTTGAACGCCTATAAAAGTCAAGAGAGCTGTCTTCGGCTGAATACACTGCAAAAACAATCATCTCAGAAACTTTAACTTTATTTTCTGAAGGGATAGGCCCGTCATAGATGCCGCTTGTATCAGTTACTTCAAACGTAATGAATTTGCTTATATCGCTGTCCTGTGTAACGTATGAAGCGTAATCTTTGCCGGTACCTTCAGAAACTACTGTTTTGTTGCCGTTTTCATCAATAGCAATCCATTTGTAGTAAAGTTTGTTGCGATCAACGCTATCAGGGATGCCCTCAATGTTGGCATCGAGAGTTTTACCTACTTGAGCTTCTTCGACCTTTTTATTGTCTACCGTAATGTATCCCTTACCAAGGTAGATTTTTACAGCATTTTCCGAATGAATGGTTCCTTCATAGGTGCCGCTTGTATCAGTTACTTCAAAAGTGATGGTTTTACCAGCGTCCTCATCTTTTGGTGCATACTTGGCATAATCTTTGCCGGTACCTTCAGAAACTACTGTTTTGTTGCCGTTTTCATCAATAGCAATCCATTTGTAGTGGAGTTTGTTGCGATCAACATAATCAGGAATATCTACATTAGCAACAAGCGATTTGCCAACTTGAGTTTCTTCAACTTTCTTATCATCTACTGTAATATATCCACTACCTGACTCATAGGAGAAGTGATAGGTGATAGTTCCTACATGAACCTTACCTGTTTCATTCCAATCAGAAGACACTTTGCTCGGAGCAGTCCAATTTATGGTAAGAGTCTCACCCGGTTGGATAGTTTTATTAGCACCATCATTGGTCCAATCGGCAACGAACTTTAAGTCAGAAGCGATGGTGGCACTTTTAAGAGTTACCACATAATCCGTTTCATTTTTAAGCTCTGTACTTGGAACGGTTATAGTTCCGCTCTCATCAAACGTTGCCGTAATTTCTGCCGTAGCGCTGCATTCTTTGCCCTTACTAACCGCAAAAGCGCTTGAGGCAAAACAAACACTACCAATAACAGCTAGAGCAACAAACGCAACAATAGCCGCTAGTAGTGAGGTTTTCTTTTTAACGCGCGTATCCATTAGAGGTTGCCACCTCCTTTGGTGTGTTTGTTAGCTGCATGCTTTTTAGCAACAACCGTTACTACAACCGCTGCCGCCACAACACTTGCTATAACAATCGGAACTATCGGAGTAGTATCTCCTGTTTTAGAAGCAGAAGAAGATGAAGAACCGTTACCGTCTGTTGTGGTGGTTGTAACAATAGTGGTAGTACTGCCTTCTGGAGTGGTACCACTATCGTCTGGAGTAGTACTACTATTGCTTGCCACCAAATAGACTTCAGTAGTAGCCTCTCCTGTTTGTTCTTCTGCATAGGCATAGGTTGCTGGTGTATACGCAAAGATAAGAGCCGCTATAAACACCCCTATTGCAAACAACCAGCCTATACGCTTATTAGTAATTTTTGACATCATAACCTTTGCCCTCCTCACTTAAAAAACCTTTGATTTATAAAACGACAGAATCCCCGTCTGCCCTTGCAGTGTAAACTTAACCTTTTCATTGCTTTTTCGCCTTCTATAACCTAGGTGCTATCTATGTGCTTTAAGCCGCTTTATTGATTGATTCGCTATCTTGCTTAAGTTGAGTTTGAGATGACTCTTTAGCGGTAGATGAATCAGTAGATGAATCAACTTGTGATTCATCTACTGTGTTGTTGGCACACTCTAAAACACTACTTTCAAGAGTTTCATTGGAGGCAAATCCCGGATCTTTTAGTACTACTGGCGACCCGACAAACTTCGCCGGCACTAAGCTTTGAGCAGCATAGTAAGTGCCTGCGCCATCACCTATGTTTGAGGGCAATATAGACTTGACTATTCCGTCGCTATCTAAATACCACCACTTTGTTCCATCTGAGCCACTAATTGATTCACTAGGCCTTGGAAGGCGTCCATCGTCAACCCATTTCCAGTTCTTGCCAAATCCTATTTTCTTGAGACTATACATAGGGTCATCGCTCTGATTAAACATTTTATCCGCAGTCGTAACCTGATAGGTATTAAAGCTACTTAGATCAAGATCTGAAAGATCAGAGCATGAGTAAAACATATAAGACATATCAGTAACCTTTGAAGTGTTGAAGTTGCTTAAATCTAAAATAGCAAGACGCAGACACTCCTGAAACATTCTGCTCATGTTAGTGACATTTGAAGTGTTGAAGTTCTCTACACTAAGATTAGCAAGGGAACGGCAATCATAAAACATTTCGCTCATGTTAGTGACATTTGAAGTGTTGAAACTGCTTAGATCAAGAGAAGCAAGCTTTTCGCAAACAGAAAACATTCCGCTCATGTTAGTGACATTTGAAGTGTTGAAACTGCTTAGATCAAG
>CAVJWZ010000035.1:0-15175 GCA_963653545.1 uncultured Eubacteriales bacterium
GAGAATCAAGCTCTTTTTTACCACTTGCGTCAGCAAAATTATGCATTCAACATGCCTGGTATGAGGGAACATATCGACAGGTTGAATGCTTGCTATGCGATAGCCATGTTTAACGAGAAGAAGTGCATCTCGTTGTTGGGTTTTAGGGTTGCAGGAAATGTAGACAATGCGGCTTGGAGCAAGCGCGCATACTGCTTGTAAAAAGCTTTCACTGGCTCCTGCTCGTGGAGGGTCCATAAGCAAAATATCAAGGGGGCTTTCATCGTGGCACTCATGTGTAAGCTCAAGCAAATAAGCCCCCGCATCATCGCAGATAAAATCAGCGTTTTTAATACCGTTGTGCTTGGCATTATTCTTAGCATCAATTATGGCAGATGCAACATTATCAACACCAATTACCCGTGCAGCATGCTTGCTGCTTTCGGTTCCGCGTGCTGCTACCAGGCCAATGGTTCCCGTTCCGCAATAGGCATCAAGAATGGTTTCGCTTCCTGAAAGTTCTGCCATTTCAATGGCGCGGCGATAGAGTACTTCAGTTTGCGTAGCGTTAACCTGGTAAAACGAATGGGAAGAAATACGAAAGCTTAAACCGCACAGGGTATCCAAAATAAAGCCTGGACCATAGAGACGCTGTTCTCGCTCACCTAAAATTACGTTGGTTTGCCGTTCGTTGATATTTTGAACAACGGAAGTAATTTTGGGGCATTTTTTAACTAAATCGCGAGCAAAATGTTTTGCTCCTGGAAATTGTCGAGCATTGGTAACAAGGGTAACTAGAATTTCGCCACTGGTATGGCCAATGCGAATAATGGCATGGCGCATAAACCCCGCACCCGTATCTTCGTTGTAAGGTTCTATGCCATATTTAATCATGAGGTTTTTTATTGCGAGAACAATTTGTTTTGCCTCTTTATTTTCAAGTAAGCAAGACTCATTTTCGATAATACGGTGACTGTTTTGGGCATACATTCCGCAAAGGATTTCTCTGTCAAGACAGGCGCGTCTGCTCTTGTTCTTGCCTTGCTTTTGCCCTTTAATCTTTTTCCCTGGCGCATAAGGAGAAACCACTTTATTGCGATAATAGAAGGGTTCATCCATTCCGATAATAGGATTGAAAATGGTGCTTTTATCAGCGATTTCTTTGAAAAGTTCTTCAATATATTGTTGTTTTTTGCAAAGTTGCGTTTTGTAGGGAACATCGATATATTGACAGGCTCCACATTGTTGAGAAACAGAGCAGAGGGAAGGGCGTGTTTCCTTAAAGGCTGTTGTAGCTTTTTGAGCCTTAGGAGCCTTAGGCTTTGAGCGCTTTTGCATCGATATCTTTGAGGATTTTGCGCGCTTTTGAGGGGGCTTATTGTGCGGAGTATGCTTTCGAGAAGATTTCATGATGCTCATTTTCGTAAAAGTTGGCAAGGATGCACGCGCAAAGTTTAGTTTGACTGATTATAGTGTAGCAATTTTTCTGCAGCTATTTTTCTTTACTCCTGCTTTGATGCATTTTAATGCGCATGGCGCGCATGGCATTCAAGATGGCAAGAATAGCTACGCCAACATCGGCAAATACCGCAAGCCACATATTAGCAATACCAAGGGCGGCAAGAATAAGCACGGCAAATTTTACAGCGAGTGCAAAAATGATATTTTCCCAAACAATCCGCATGGTGCGGCGGGCGATTTTAATAGCCACGGCAATGTTTGAAGGTTTATCGTCCATTAAAACAACGTCAGCTGCTTCAATTGCGGCATCAGAGCCCATGGCGCCCATGGCAATACCAATATCGGCGCGCATTAACACGGGCGCATCGTTAATGCCATCGCCTACAAATGCAAGCGCTCCTTTTTCGCTGGTGGCATTAAGCAGTGCTTCAACGGCATTAACTTTATCTTGCGGAAGAAGTTGCGCCTTGCATTCATCAATTCCAAGGGTGTTGGCAACGCTTTGGGCAACTTCTTTGCGATCTCCCGTGAGCATGATGGTTTTGCTTACCCCTGCTTTATGCAAATCAGCGATGGTTTTTGCAGCATCTTCTTTAATTACATCGGCAATAATAATGTGACCAAGATACAAGCCATCGGCGCTTACATGAAGAATGGTTCCCACGAGATCACAAGGCTCACTCATAACGCCATGCTCATTCATTAACACATCGTTGCCCACCAAAATATGTTGCCCATTAACCGAGGCGCTTACTCCGTGCCCGCCTTGTTCGTGGGCGTCCATGATGGCGCTTTGGTCAATTTCGCGATCGTAGGCTTTTTTGAGCGAGAGCGCGATGGGGTGATCGGAATATGCTTCAGCATGAGCCGCTAGGTACAGAAGCTCGCTGCTTTCAATATTGTTAGCAGGATGGAGCGCAACAACCTCAAAGGTACCATTGGTGAGGGTGCCTGTTTTATCAAAGACAACCATTTCGGTGTGTGCGAGGGTTTCAAGGTAGTTGCTACCTTTAATAAGAATGCCTGCCTTAGATGCTCCGCCAATTCCTCCAAAGAAGGAGAGGGGAACAGAAATAACGAGCGCACAAGGACACGATACCACCAAGAAAACCAAACCGCGCATTACCCAATCGCTCCAAGTTTGCCCCAAAAAGAGAGGTGGTACAACAGCAAGCAGGGCAGCAATACACACCACAATAGGTGTGTAATAGCGAGCAAATCGTGTAATAAAGTTTTCAGTTCGGGCTTTTTTATCGCTTGCATTTTCTACCAGTTCAAGAATGCGTGAGACGGTTGACTCTTCAAAGGGCTTGGTAGTTTTTATCGTAAGAACGCCCGTCGTGTTAACGCAGCCCGATATTACCTCAGAGCCTTCTGCAACTTGACGGGGTACCGATTCGCCCGTAAGGGCAGTGGTGTCAAGCTGAGAAGCACCGCTAATCACAACACCATCAAGGGGAATGCGCTCACCAACCTTAACAATGATTTCGCTTCCAACAGCAACATCATTCGGATCAACTTTGGTGAGGCTTCCGTTTTGCATGATGTTGGCGTAATCAGGGGCAATATCCATCATTTCAGAGATTGATTTACGTGATTTGTCCACCGCATAATCTTGGAAAAATTCGCCCACTTGATAAAAGAGCATAACGGCAGCGCCCTCTGCCATGTGTGGGTCTGATTCAGGAAAGAATACCAACGCAAACGCACCGATGGTGGCAATACACATAAGGAAATTTTCATCAAAGACCTGCCCGTGTCCTATGTTTTTGAGGGCTTTCCAAATAACGTCATAGCCAACAATAAGGTAGGGAATGAGGAATAATCCGAATTCTACATAGAGTGCATCTGGTTGATTTAGCCATGAACCAACCGGTAAAAGATACACGATAACAAACGTAACAAGGCCGGTAATAATGCGTGCCAAATGCTTTTTTTCGTTAGTGCTCATAAATGTTTCTTTCGAGGGCGGTAGAAGGTTTTTGCGATGGGGATGGGACGTGCGTGTCTTTGCGTCAAATACAAGCTAAGTTGTTTGTTCTTGGTTTTATGCTGCAAAGAACTCCAGCCTGTCACCAGAACGGGATTTTCGTGGTTTAGCGGAGGCTGATTAGTGCACAATGCTCGTTTCTGGCTCGTATTTTTTACAAATGCGATCGCATTCATCGACGATACTATTAAAGTGTTCTTCGTCGGCGTCAAGGGTGAGGCGTTGGGTCATAAAATTAACCCGCGCGTTTAAAACCCCTTCAAGCTTGTTGATGTCGGCTTCCATTTTTGCAGCGCAGTTTGCACATCCAAGATTTTGAACTTTAAAACTTCTATGCATGATAGTTCCTTTCGTAAATCGTTTGTTGCCAGTGTTGTTTTTTATGGGTGTTGGTTCTCTGATGCTCTACAAGTATGTGGACAAGGTCTGCTTTAACTACTCGCTTTACGTAAGAGATTGACGCTATTCGCAAATATGGGTCATACCTTGGTCGAGCATGGTGTGTACATGGTCATCGGAGAGGGAATAGATTACGTTTTTTCCTTCTCGTTGAAATTTAACCAAACGAGCCTGTTTGAGAATTCTTAGCTGGTGTGAAACAGCGCTTTGGCTCGCATTGATGGTTTCTGCTATATCGGCCACGCAAAGGTCTTTATCCATGAGCGCAAAGAGGATCTTGATACGGGTAGTATCGCTAAACACCTTAAAAAGATCAGCTAAGTCATAAAGAATTTCTTCGCTTATTTCTTCTGTCATGATTTAACCTTTCTTCATATGAACATCTGTTCATGAGTATAGAATATATTGTATTGATGTCAAGAAACGAGCTAAGATAAAAAAGATATAAACAGTTTGTGATAGGCAAGAAATCGAAAAGCGCAAGAACGAAATCACAAGAAAAGCCGTACCTCGATATCTGAGGTGCGGCTTTTATGCGGATGCGCACTTTTTGAAAAGCGCAGGTTAGTTAAGAGAAAAACCAGAAGGGAAGAGTATCTGCGTTTTTCCTGCTGCCCTTTGCGCGATTGATTGGTTAGCCAAAGAGAAGAGCTTTATTCCTTTAATTCTTTCTTATCGGTTTTTGCACCTTTGGTTCTAGCGCAGATAGAAACAGCACTACCAAGAGCAATAAGGGCGATAACGTTGGGCAAAACCATAAGCTGATTAAACATATCGGCAAGTTCCCATACTAAATCGTTGCTTAAGAGCGAACCCAAAAAAATGAAGACAAGAGCAATCACAGAAAATACCGGAACTGCTTTTTTGCCGAAGAGATATTCAACGTTGATTTTTGCGAAAAGATTCCAGCCCAAAATTGTAGAGAAAGCGAAGAATAGCAAGCAAATAGCAACAAAGATATTACCGCCTGCTTCGCCAAAGACGCTACCAAAGGCAATTTGTGCCATGTTGGTTTTAGCGATGCCATCATAAAGGCCTTGAGCTAAAATGCCGTCTCCTGTGTAGAGTACCGTAATGGTTACCAATGCGGTAATGCTTACTACCACAAAGGTATCAATGAATACGGCAATAATTGCTACAACGCCCTGCTCATGAGGGTTTTTAACATTTGCCAAAGCGTGAGCATGAGGCGTAGATCCCATGCCTGCCTCATTGGAGAACAAACCGCGTTTTGCGCCTTGGCTCAAGGCTGCGATTAAGCCAAAGGTAACGCCGCCGATGGAAGCTTCTGGATTAAAAGCAAATTCAAAAATGAGAGCAAATGCCTCTCCTACTGCAGGGCCATTAATAACAAGAACAACAATGCCACCGACAAGATAAAGAAGTGCCATGAGAGGAACAAGTTTTTCGGTAACAGCAGCAAGACGGCTAACGCCACCTAAGAAAATGAATCCAGCGACAATTACTATAAGCAAACCAATGATCCAGGTAGGAATATTAAAAGCGGCACTGCAGGTTTCGGCGATTGAGTTTGATTGAACCATACACCCCATAAAGCCAAGGGCTAAAATAATTGCTACTGCAAAAAATCCTGCTAAAAACTTACCAAACTTACCGGTAAAAGCAGTTTTGATGTAGTAAACAGGGCCACCATGTACGGTGCCATCGGCATCTACGCTGCGTGTTTTTTGCGCAAGCACTGCCTCAGCGTAGTTGGTAGCCATTCCTAAAAACGCAATAACCCACATCCAAAAAATTGCACCAGGGCCGCCGATGAGGATGGCACCACAAGCGCCAACAATGTTGCCGGTGCCAACTTGAGCAGCGACAGCAGTGGCAAGTGCCTGAAAAGAGCTCATTCCGCTTTCTTGCTTGCCGCCGCGAAGAGAAAACCCTTTAAACAAGCGTTTTAAGCCTTCGCCAAAGCAGCGAACTTGCACGAATCGTGTTCTAAAAGTGAAGTAGAGCCCTGTGCCAATAAGCAAAATAATAAGAACATAATTGGATAGGTACGTGTTGATGGTTTGGACAATGGTTAGTAGAACGTCCACAAAAAACAAGCCTCCTTTGATAGCTTTAAGAAAACTCCAAAGAAGCTGCCCTAACGTAAGCCAGTTGGCGGATGTAACCGTCTCTGTCCGTTTGCCTGAGAGATTCAGCCTTGTGTTTGTTGGGGCTTTTGTTGCTTAGTAAAGCCCCAACAAATAAGAATACTTTGCAAAACACGAATAACTCGCCTCTTGCAAAGCATTCTTTACAGAAGCCTTGCACCGTCGGCACTCATTTAAGAGATTCTCCAGAGGTTTCTCCGCTTTCGGTTTCTGGCGAGGTGTTTTAGACCTTTAGCAGATTCCAAAAGCATCATCGAATAAAAGTACGGGGGCTATTATGCGCTAGTTGATGGTAGCTTACAAGAACTTTTATTGAGAAAAGTGTAAACGGCTTAGCTTGATAAGGGAGATTGTTTTGGGGAATACTGCTCTGCAAAATAGAGGAAATATACGCTTCTGTTTTGCAGAGCAGAGAGCTAACACCATGCAGGCTGCATAATAAATGCCGAAAATTGCAGTTCCCGCATAGAGGATAAAGGGGTTGGCAATGCCAACCACACAAATATCACGCCGCCGAATACCGGCGGGCGAATGTTGCGACGAAGGAGATTGAATGGTTTTGTCCGCAACATTTACCCAATCATCCTTATGGAGGGTTTGGGTAATTAGAAGAGCCGCGCTCAAGGCAAATCTTTCATAGTGTACAGATTTAATTGTAAGAGCGACCCTCTGTAAGCGAAGAACCAAAGGAAGAGTTGAGCTTACGTATGCAAGCGAAGAGGGGGAGGGGGATACTTCCTCGCGATTCTTTGCTTACAGAGGGCACTATGAATACCGCAATAGATAATCTACCTCTTGGATGGATTTGTTTATGGTCAAAATATAAAAAATGAGCAATTTTAATTTTAGGTAGTTGGGGATTATTGGATAATTTTGTAACTTATATGAAATAAAAATAGCCCAAAAAGTAAACAAACAATAAAATTTGTATCTTTCTAATAGGATTTGCCTATGAGATAAAAAAATATCAATAGGATAAATCTCGTGAACAATCTATCAATTTTACAAATAGTGCCAGTTATTTTTTTAAAAAAAGTAGTGTTGTGTTAGCCGCTCACCCTTAAAAATGCGCCAAAGAATAAACGCTGATATGAACAAAGTGTGGAGAGAGAAAAAGATAGATAACCTCAAATAAGGTAAAACCCAAGTAAGCCCGCGGTAATTCCTAAAAGCGCTCCCGCGACAACATCTTTTGGAAAATGGACGCCTAGCATTACGCGCACAATTCCTAACAGTATGCCCATTACCAGTATGATGATCCCTGCAAGGGGTGAGTCAAGAGCAAAAAGAAACGTCATCGCTATAACAAAGATTGAAAAAACATGGCGGCTCGGGAATGATTTTCCTTGCGTATTTTTTGCGAGTATGGGGCTGGTCTCGAAAACTTCATAGGGTCGTTTTGCGTTAATTGCCGCGCGCAATATGCTTAAAAGAATAAACGATACTAGTGGAACAATAAGCGCTCGGGCAAACAGTCCGTCTTCTAGAGCGTTTGCAACAAGACCAGCACGAGCGTTGGTGAGAAAAAGCCAAATAAGCAGTGCGGGGTAGGCAATATAAATTGCCATGGTAATAGTTTTATTAACTGCGACAATCGCATTTGCTAACCTTGGATTGCTTCTGAGAGGAGCAGTTATATGTCCGTACGTTTCTTTTTTCATGGTGTATACATCAGGTTGTGTTTGGTATATAAAGGCTGTATCAGTGCTTCTTTTTTAAAAGAGGAGTAAGGGCTCCTTGTGCAATGAGGGTAATTTGTTTGGTTGCTCGAGAGATGGTGGTATAGAGCCGATTGATTGCAAGTTGGCTTGATGGAAAGGTCTCTGCATTTGCATTAGGGATAATAACATGGTCAAACTCAAGACCTTTTGCAAGCCCGAGGGTAATTATGATTGCGCCTTGCTGCGGCAAGGTTGAGGTGGTGCCTATAACGGGAGGGGCGGCATTTCCTAAGGCTGCTTCGAGTTTTTTTGCTTCTGCTTTCCAAGGAACAATTACAGCGGTAAGCTCTTGCTTTGCTCGCGCTTTTTTGATGTTGTTCGCAAATGTTGTAAGCCATGTTGCTTCATCGCTGCATTCGATAAATTCAGGTTCTATTTGTTCTCTTTGTATGGAGGATATTGTTAGTTGCTCATCATGGGTTAAAAGGCTTGCAAAAAGCGAGGTTATTTCAGGAGAAGATCGATAACTTGTTGTTAACTGGCATTCTTCCACGTTGCCCTTATAGTGCGAAAAAACCTTTTTAACCTCGTCAAACGAGGCAGTGTTACTTTTGATGGCTTGGTGTTTATCACCTAAGAGCATAAAGTTCGCTCGTTTAAAATAGCGCGCCAAAACAGCAAGCTGATCGGCCGAATAATCTTGCACTTCATCAATCATGACGTATTGTGCATAGGGGTTGCTAAGCCCTGTGAGCTCCATCTTTAAATAGAGCCAGGTGGTTGATTCAAGATTTTCAACGTTTAAAATTCTCATGCCAATACGGTCGATGCGCAGCCATTCATCACGTTCAATCATTTCAAAGAGTTTTTGGTATTTGTCGCGCAAATAGACAAGGGAGCGTGCGCGAAACTCTTCTTCTGTTTGCGGTTCAATCGTTTCATGGAATATGCGCAGCTGTTCATCAAGGCTTAATGCAGAAAGTTCATGGTGAACCGTTTCGGTTTTAGATTTTTGCTTGATGCGACTCTCCATGCGAGCAAGTAACTCTTCTCGTATAAGGGTAACAAGATGAGGCCCTGCGGGGATGTTGCTAAATTTATCGGCAATTTTTTTTATTTGAGCAGGTGTAAAAAGGCATTCATTTTCCAGAGTAAGATCTTTATAATCTCGCGCTTCAAATGTGCAGGTTTTTACTGCTTGCTCTATGCGCCACAAAAGCTCAAGGGGAGCGCTTTTGCGTTCAGTTTTGCGGTTTTTGGGAAGAAGGCTTGAGAAAAACTGCTCCCAGGTAATAATTTGCGGGTTAGTTTCGCCCAAATCAGGGAGAACGTTATCAATGTAGCGTTGAAATACCGGGTTAGGCGTTATAAGAAAAACATCCTCGGGCTTTAAATCGCGTCGGTGTTGATAAAACAGATACGCTATACGTTGCATCAAAACAGAAGTTTTACCGCTTCCCGCAATGCCATTTACCAAGAGGACAGAAACATCGCCATGGCGCACTACCTCGTTTTGCTCTTTTTGAATAGTGGCGGTAATGGCCTTCATCTGTGATGTTCGCTGCTTTGAAAGCGAAGCAATAAGCAGGGAATCCTGAATGGCTACCGAGGTATCAAAGTAGGCATTAAGTTTGTCGCGAGTAATATCAAATTGTCTACGGAGTTTTAGATCTACTTTTATAGTGCGTCCGTTGGCAACATAAGAGGTAGGACCATTATTTTGGTTGTAATACACTTCGGCAACCGGTGAGCGCCAATCGACCACTAAGCGTTTGTAGTTTTCATCGGCTATACCTACTGTTCCTAGGTAGAGATTTTTGGGCGCTTCGCCTGGCCTAAACTCAAGGGCTATTTTTGCAAAGTAAGGTTGCTCAAGTAAAAGGGCAACCTTTTTTAAATTTTCGGTGTTGACGTCTTGTGCAAGGTTATAGGAGTCAATAATTTCATTCATGGCAGAAAAATCTGCGTAGGTTTCCATAGCATCGGCATAGCTTGCAAAATTTACGGCAAGCTCTTGGCTCATAGCCTGTTTGGTTTGCGCTGCTTCTTCTTGGGTTTTTTGGATGTTGGCAGCAAGGCTTGCACCCAAATCTTTGAGCTTTTCATAAGTTTCGCTTAAGTGTGTTTGTTCTTCTATAAAAACAGGATCTTTGCGATCTTCTTTTGCCATGAGGGTTCCTATTCGCGTTGGGATCCTTCAAAGGTTGCGCGTCCCATTTTAATTCCGCCAAGAATATGAATATGAAGATGGGGGACAGTAGTTGCTGAGTCGGGACCAGTATTGATAACGCAACGGTATCCAGATTCGTATACTCCTTTAAGCTTTGCCACTTCAGGCACAACACTGAGTAGATGACCAAGAACTTCGGCGGGAACACCTGATTGGAGGTCGGTAAAGTGTTGCTTAGGGACAACGAGGGTATGAACGGGCGCTTCGGGTTCAATGTCATCAAAGGCAAAGCAAACATCGTCTTCGTATACCTTTTTTGAAGGAATTTCTCCAGCTATTAATTTGCAGAACAAGCAGTCGTTACTCATGATTACTCCTTTTTGTTTATAACCGTGTATACACTGAGGATTTCTTTATTGATATCTTACCAAGATCTTTTGTGTGAAGGAGGCAAAATGCCAAAAAGAAACCCCGCATGGTGCGGGGTTTTGGCTCATCATAGCTCGCTCTCGAACTTCTTGCTTACGCTTCCTTCATGTTAAAGGGGTTGCACGAGACAATTGCTCACGCTTCTTGCGCGTGCGCTAAGGTGCACAATCTAAGCTGGTGAGATGTGCTGAGGCTCTTTGAAGGGAGCTTCGTATTTAGGATCGATGTTGCATTCTTTCATGCGATGCTCATCGGTTTTTGCCATGCCGACCATTTCTACCTGACGTGCTTCATAGCGTTCGTCTTGTTGGTTGTGCCAAAGCTCCTGTGCTATGGGGTACCACTGTTTTGCTTGTGGTGCACACTTCATAGCAAGATCATAGGCGCTTTCTTCGTGTTGAAGATCGGTTGATTTTGCTTCAGAACGTTCAACCATCTCAACAATTTTTTGCGGATTTTCAAGCATAGGACAAGGGCGCAATAAATTGCCATCGAAGGGTTGATTGTGGTAGTACTCCATGAACAGCGGCGACTGCAAAGCTTCAAGCAAGGGAGTGTCGTGAATGTTCACATTTGAATAGTGGATGAAAACGCAAGGCTCGACATCGCCTCGTGCGTTAATATGCAGATAACGGCGTCCGCCCGCAATGCAACCACCAACAAATTCGCCATCGTTTTGGAAGTCAAGCGTGAAGAGGGTTTTAGTTTTGCGCATTTCGCGAACGTGATTGTAGAGCATAATGCGCTGATCGGGATTGGGCATGAGGCTTGTTGGTGCATCTACACCAACGGGCATATAGGTGAAAATCCAGCAGAAGAGCGCACCTTTATCAATCATCCAATCCCAGTACTCTTCAGAGGCAATACTTTCTGCGTTTTCGCTGGTGTAGCAGGCCGAAATACCAAAAGGAAGCTGGTGAGATTTGAGCAAATCCATAGCTTGTTCAATGCGCTTATATACGCCTTCGCCACGGCGAGCATCGGTTGATTCTTCAAACCCTTCAGCACTGATGGCGGGGATGAAATTTTTAACGCGAATCATGTCTTGGCAAAACTCTTCATCGATGAGCGTTGCGTTGGTAAAGCACAAAAAGGCACAGTCGGAATGCTTCTCGCAAAGCTTAATGATGTCTTTTTTGCGTACCAAAGGCTCGCCACCAGTATAAATATAAATATGGATGCCTAATTCTTTTCCTTGGGTGATGATGGAATCAATGTCATCAAAGGAAAGATTGAGGTTGTGCCCATATTCTGCTGCCCAGCATCCTTTGCAATGAAGGTTGCAGGCGCTGGTTGGATCAAGAAGAATTGCCCAAGGAATGTTGCAGTGATATTTATCGCGATTTTTCTCTTGAACGGGCCATGCCAAAATATTGGCATCAACAGCAACCGTTTTAATAAGATCGGGCATAACTTCTGGGTTGAGTTTTGTCATGTTAACAAGCAGCTGATACCAATTGTTTTTGCTGACGATAGATTCGGTAAAAGCGCTTCTTTGAGAATAAAAAACGCTTTTAGGGGTAATTTTGTTGATGGTGTTCATGGCTTTTTCAAAATGCGTCTCAGGGTCTTCTATCAAGTAGTCAATTACTTTATAGAGTGCTTTTTTGGTAGCATTGTTTACGAAATCCATACAGTTCTCCCCATTTCGTTTGTACCAGTATGTAGTTCCCTCATGTACAACTATTAATTTTTTCGGACTTGTGTGAAATAATTCACAGTTGTACATTAATTCCTGTTGAAAAAATTTTATTTCTCTTACTTGTTGAATCAATGGTCAGAAAAACATGTATTGGGGAATATTCATCAGATTATGATAAGTTGGGTATAAATGAGTAAACCAGTTACGTCAACAGTTGCGTCAAAACAGACAAAGACTCTTGATAGGCGCGTCATTAAAACCAGAACGGCTATCCGTGAAGCACTTAAAAGTTTGGTTGTTGCTAAAGGTTTTAAGGGCGTGAGCATTAGCTCGATTGCTCGCGAGGCTAATATTGACCGTAAAACGTTCTATCTTCACTATGAATCGATTGATGATTTGGTGGAATCGTTAATTAAAGAACATTTGACGGAGGTTTCTGAGGTAATTACCAGGCTTCCTTCTGAAGCAAATTTGAAGGAAGCTCTGAGCATTTTCTTTACTGAAATAAGCGCCATCATTATGAATAATATTGATTTTTATCGGTATTTATCGGGAAATCTATCAATTGATTATGTGATTAAGCATTTGAGCGAGCCTTTGCTGGAATGGATTCTTGAACTTAATCCTTCTCTTAGCGCTATCGATGAAGCCATATTGAGCTATTTACTTTCATTTCATATAGCAGGCGTTGTTGCTATGTATGATTCATGGTTGCAATCTCCTGAGAGCGATGCGGAAGGAATTGCTGAGGTTTCCTCGTTAGCCGCTGAAGTGGTATTCAATAGTTTTGAGGGGCTTGGATTTCGTTATTTAGAAAAACGGCTACAGATAGTTCATACCTAAAGCCTTTGACTGAATCTTGCTTTTGCTCACAAAACGTTATTTGTTTGTTGGCAAGGCTTTGTTAGCGAGGCTTGCCTGTGTTTGGCTAGGGTTTGTTTTTACCGAAAGCTTAAGGTCGCTGCTCCAAAAAGATAACGGCAACCCTTTAAAAGGGTGTTTTTTCTGATACCGTTATCTGCGCAAATAAGCTTCTAGAAATTTATGGGACTATTTGTGTTGAGTAGGCTTCCTGCTGTCAACATGAGCGTTACAACATAACGAGAGGATAGATATGTCTGTCACATCAACTGAGGATACAACCAAAAATCTTATTGCTGAAATTGAAAAAGCGGCATGTGCCGTGCGACAAAATAACCCCATGGCAGGCTCGGTTACCAATACGGTAACTATTGATTTTGTTGCTAATGCCCAACTTGCCGTTGGTGGTTCGGCTGCTATGGTGTATCTGCCTGATGAAGGTGAATTTTTGGTTCAGGCGGGTGGTGCCACCTATATTAATGTAGGAACATTACTCCCTGTATACGAGCAAACACTTCCTGCAATTGGCAAGGCGTCTGCCAAGCTTAATAAGCCTTGGGTTCTTGATCCGGTTGCTATTGGTATTGGCGCGTTGCGCACCAAATTACTTTTGGAGCTTAAAGCGTATAAGCCCGCTATTATTCGTGGCAATTCTTCTGAAATTATTGCTCTTGCTGGCTTGTGGGATGTGCTTGGTACTACTGATGATATGGCTCGTCCGCGTGGCGTTGATAGCACCGATGAGGTTGAGGCTGCTCGCGGGGCCGCTGTTGCTCTTGCGCGGTTTACGGGCGGAGCCGTTGCGGTTTCTGGTGAAGAGGATTTAGTTACCGATGGAGTGCTTGTTGCGCGCTCGCAGGGCGGAAGCGATCTTATGAATAAAGTTACCGGGTTTGGTTGTTCTCTCGGCGGAGTTTGCGCTGTATATGCCACACAAGCAACGCCGTTTGTTGCTGCCCTTGCCGCTGTTGCTCACTACAATGCAGCCGGTACCCGCGCAGCTAAAAAAGAGGATGCTCCTGCAAGCTTTAAAGTTGCTTTTATCGATGAACTCTATCGTTTATCGCCTCGAGAAATTGCACAAAATCCCCTAAGGGTTGAGCGCGCAGACGCTTAAGGGTGCACGAAGACACCTCAGGGTGCGCAAAGACGTCTAAACGGGCGCTCAGGCACCTAAAAAGCATCTAGGGCACTACCAAGCAAAAAGGCGCTTTGGTGGGGAGTGGGGGAGTTCTTGAAGGTCTTCTTGTTTTTTAGTAGCGAAAGGGTGTTCCATGCGTGAAGCACTTGATATATCAGCCTATTTGGTTTTAGGCCCTGAAAATACTGAAGGGCGCAGTGTTGCTGAAGTTGCCAAGCAGGCTATACAAGCGGGTTTTACCTGCATTCAGTTGCGCTCTAAGATATGTTCTGCAAAAGAGCTCATTGTGCTTGCTCAAGAATTGGCACAGGTTATCTCTGATTTGGGTAAATCGGATACGGTAGCTCTTCTCATTGATGACAGGCTCGATGTTGTTCTTGCGGCGCGTGAGCAAGGTATCAAGGTTGATGGCATTCATGTGGGACAAAGCGATATTCCCGTTGAAGTTTGCAGAAAATTTTTGGGAGAAGATGCCATTGTTGGGCTTTCTGCGCGTGCGGATGAAATGCTTTCATACGTGAAAACGGCAGATGTAAGCTGCGTTGATTATTTTGGTGTCGGACCTTTGCATGAAACTCCCACCAAGGCTGATTGCGGGTTGAGCAAAGAGGGCACCATTATTGTTAAAACCCTTGATGATATTGCAGAATTGGAAAAGGTAAGCCCGGTTCCTTTAGTGGTTGGCGGTGGCGTTAAGGTAAAAGATCTGCCTGCCTTAAAGCAAACAGGTGTAGCGGGCTTTTTTGTGGTTTCGGCAGTGTGTGCAGCAGATGACCCCTACGTAGCTGCGCAAGCGCTTGTTGATCTATGGAGCGCCTCGTAAGCCTCATAGGGGTTTACGGCAACGGTTGAACGCTATTTAATTTCGCCGTGAAGTTCGTATTGGGTAACTTCGCTGATAGCATTATTTTCATCAACAAACACAACATTAGGGCGATGCGTTTGAGCCTCTTCAGGGGTAAGCTGGCAGTAGCACATGATAATGCAGGTATCGCCAGGTTGAACCAAGCGAGCAGCTGCACCGTTCAAGCAAATCATGCCACTGTTAGGCTCGCCTGCGATAGTGTAGGTTTCAAGGCGTGAGCCATTATCGCAATCAACAACCTGAACCATTTCATATTCACGAATGCCAGCTGCTTCGAGCAAAACGGGGTCTACCGTAATGCTGCCTACGTAGTTGAGTTCAGCCTGACGGATAGTTGCGCGATGAATTTTGCCCTTTAACATATTGAGCATCATAATGTGTTACTTCCTCCTGAGGTAGTTATCAAATAACGTTATTTTACGGGATTAAAGAAGAAATTGTCAATAAGGCGTGTTTTGCCAATGCG
>CAVJWZ010000036.1:0-14273 GCA_963653545.1 uncultured Eubacteriales bacterium
TTACCGGTGCTGTTGAATCTAAGTCTTTGCAGGCTGCTTTGATCTTAGGTGTTATTACCGGTGCTGGCGGCATCTTATGCATCTGGTTCGGCGGCTTCAATAAGATCACTCCGATCCTCTTCGGCGGCGGCTTTATCTATGGCTGTGTTTACGCTTGGGTTACTGTTATGTTGCCGTATCTCACCCGTTCAATCTTTGGCGATTTGCACTATGACAAGATTTACTCAGTAATTCTCATTCCGGTAAACTTGGTTGGCGCAACGGCTGCATCTGGTTTGGCTGTTATTAACCAGACCTTTGGCTGGAGCGTATTCTTCGGTTTGGATATTGTTCTTATCGTTGTCATTTACCTCTTGGCAACACTTGTTTTCAAAGTTGGTCGCAAAGAGTACGAAGAAAAGGTTTTGGCTGTTGCCTAATTAAAACAGCAAAGAAAGAAACAAAGAACGCAAAAACGTTCTTGGAAACTAAGGAAGGGCAAGCACTCGCTTGCCCTTCCGTTTTTTTTGCAATTCCAGATGCCGACGTAGATATCGATACGGTAGGACGCTGATTAAAATTTAGAGATTTCGCCGCAATTGAGCTTCTTTAATTTCCATTTCAAGTGAACTGTGAACGATATTGGAAAACGGTCCAGCATTGCTAATGAGGTGCTTTGCGCCTGGTTGGTCACACTTGCGAATAAAGTAGTACAAAAACGCGCAGGTATAAAACTCGCTCAAAAACTCAATATTTTCTTCGGGCAAATAGCGGTTAGCCAAGATAATATCGATGTCATTTTGAAGCGCTGGAAGATATAAGTCATACAAATAATTGCGCAAAGCATGAGGTCCTGTTTCAAGCAATGCTTGAGTGTAAAAAATACGGCGGCGCTCAAGCACCGTTGCAAAGGCATCAAAAAATCTTGAGTGATCGAGCGACCTAACGCCTGATTTTTGAGTTATATAGTATGGAAATTGAGAGACTGATTCTTTGCTTGGTTGTTCGTATACCAAAATGTTCTCAGGAAATTTTCGCTGAAGCTGCAAACCAAGATCATAACGAAAACGCCAAATAATAAGAGCTTCTTTATCAACGAAATGATAGTAAAATGTTTTGCGGTTTTTGCCCGTTCTTTGAACAATGTCACTAATAGATACTCGTTTTAAGGGCATCTCATTGCAAAGTTCAACGAAAGCATCAGCAATAAGAAGTTTAGTATCAAGCGGTCCCATGGACACATTCCCCCATCTAAATGGTCTAGTTGTATTATCCGATTGATTTTTTCCTCATTATAGACAAAATGGGTGAAAGAATGGGTCAAAAAAATAAAAATGGGTACTTTATTAGTATGAATTCCGATAGATTTATAGGAATTTAGCTAAGTTAAACCTATAAAAAACGGTAAAAAAATTCATAAACTACGCCTATAGACCAACAAAAAATCTATAATGCCCATCGATATTTCCTGAAGCCGCGGTAGAATTAACTCACACGATAAGAGTTAGGGATGGGGCATAACTGATAAAAATCATTGACGAAGCGGCTCAAGAACCAACATTCACAATCGATTTCTCTCAGTCATACCCGGTCGGCTCTTATAAGACAAAGGCTAAGCTAGTTCACACATGTTCTTTAGAAAGGGGCTGTGCAGTGAAGTACGAAAAACTTAACACGCCGTTTAAAATCGGCAATGTGGAACTGCGAAATCGCTTTGTCATGCTTCCGATGACTATCGAGAAAACTGATAATTATCATGTAGGCGATGACTTGTGTGATTTCTACGAACAGCGTGCAAAAGGTGGAGCTGCTCTTATCGAGCTCGGTTCTTGCTATATTTGCGACTGTTTCGATACCCACCCAAAGTATCACACCACTACGGGTGCGGTAGGTGTTTGGGATGATTGCTTTATTCCAGGGTTAACTCGCACCGCGGAGGTTTGCCATAAGCATGGCGCTAAGCTTGCTGCTCAGTTGCAGCTCTGCTACGAATGGCGTCCCGATGGCACCCATGAGCTTTTAAGCTATGCTCCTTCTAAAGACGTTGTTTCTGGTCCTTTCGTTGGTATGCCAGAGCGCGAGTTCACTAAAGAAGAGATTCAGCTCGTTGTTAAGCAGTATGGTGAGGCTGCTCTTCGTTGTCAAAAAGCTGGTATTGATATTATCGAGATCCATGCTGGTATTGGTTATATGGTTATGCGCTTTATTTCTAAGTATTCCAACCATCGTACCGATGAATATGGCGGATCCACCGAGAATCGCTGCCGTCTCCTTACCGATATCATTGACGAGATTCATCGTCAGTGCGGCGACGATTATCCAATTCTCATTCGTTATTCTGCAGACGACCTTATGCCTGGTGGTCAGCGCGTTGAAGATCTCAAAGAGGTTATCGAATGCGTAGAAGCTCACGGCATTGATGCTTGGAGCATTCAGGCTGGCTTCCATGAGGCACCTCGTCCTGTTGCTAACCAGCTTGTTCCTGAGGGTGAATTTATTTACCTTTCTAAGGAAGCTAAGAAATACACCAAACTTCCTTGCTTCCCTGGTACTCGTATCAATCATCTTGATGTTTGCGAGCAAATCCTTCTCGATGGCTCTGGTGATGCCGCAGGTATGGCTCGTCACTGGATTGCTGAGCCAGAAATTGGCATCAAAGTTGCCGAGGGTCGCTCTGAAGAGGTTCGTCCTTGTATCGTTTGCTCACGTTGTCTTGACAACATCTTTATTGGTAAGCCCTGCAAGTGTTCCGTTAACCCTAATGTTTACTTCTCACAGTTTGGTTTGCCTCAGGATAAGCCTGCTGAAGATCCAAACAAGAAGTTTCTCATTGTTGGTGCTGGTCCTTCTGGTCTTGAGGCTGCTCGTACTCTTAAGATGCGCGGCTACAAAAACGTTACCGTTGTTGATCAGAAGAAGAAGCCTTGTGGCTTGCTCAACCTTGCACAGGTTCTCAACATCGAGCTTCCTCCTTTGGTTGATTGGTACAACAACGAAATCAAGCGTCTTGGCATTGATGTTCGTTGCAACACCAAGGCAACCCCTGAGTTCATTAAGAGCTTTGGTGCCGATGAGGTTATTTTGGCTGTTGGCCCAGAAACGGTATCTCCTGATGTTCCTGGCAAAAACAACAAGAACGTCATCGACTCACATGCTTTGAAAGAGCTCGTTGAAGGCAAAAACACTCCAGGCATGGGCTTTATGTGGGGTCTTTCTTGCTTTGGTATGGGCATCCTTGGTGCACCACTTGGTCTTATGAAATGGGGCTTGGGCACTCACTTGCTCGTTAAGAAGCGCATGGCAGTTATCGGTGGTGGCTTCGCTGGTATCGAGGTTGCTTCTGCAATGAACGAAGGTCGTGAAGTAACTGTTATCGAGCCTAACAAAAAGGCTGGTGCTGAAATTGGCATCATCGACAAAAACCCAGAGCTTCGCAAGCTTAAGAAGGAAGGCGTTAAGATCCTTACTTCTACTAAGGTTAAGGCTTACACCAAAGAAGGCGTTCTTTGTGAAGACGCTGAAGGTAAAGAGTTTACGGTTCCTGCCGACACCATCATCGCTGGTACTGTTTGCGTTGATAACACGGCTCTTTATGATCAGGTTAAAGCAGACAATGTTCATCTCATTGGTAATGCTTCTCCACATGACGGCTGGGAAGGCGTTAAAGAGAACGATCCTTACAAGACTGACGAATACAAGCGTTGCCTCGAAGCAATTCGCGATGGTTACTTGGTAGGTATGAAACTCTAATAAGAGCGTTACAACACTCACATTACGCTCACACATTTTGGTCTTAATGAGTGGGGTTAGCCGAAAAGCCCCACTCGTGAAAGATAAGGTAAAGGAAAGATATATTCCGAAGGAGAAAAAATGTTAGATTATAGCTATTCTGATGAACAGAAGTTGCTCCGCGAAAACATTCGTAAATGGGGTGCAGAGCATCTTCCTGAGGAAAAAATTGCTGAAGCATACATCAATCGTGGTATTGATTCCGCAATTGCAAAATCTTGGGTAGACGCTGGTTTTGGTAAACTTGGTATTCCTGCTGAGTACGGCGGAACTCCTTGCGATCACGTAACTATGGCTATTGCTATTGAAGAGCTTTGCCACATCGGTGGTAACATTCCTATGGCTCCAAACCTGCTCATCATGTTCGACATTTGTGAGTTTGGTACTCCTGAGCAGATCAAATATGCAGTAGATTTCTACTATGAGAATGGTTACCCTCCTTACTGCCTCGCTATTTCTGAGCCAGAAGCAGGTTCTGCAAACATTTACATGACCACTACCGCAACCAAAAAAGACGGTAAGGTTATCATCAACGGTACCAAGACTTGGGTTACCTTTGCTGAGCATGCAAACGGCTTTATCGTAGTTTGCAAAGACGAGGATCCTTCTCCAGAGAACAAGTCCATGTCTATGTATCTTGTTGACAAAGACACCCCTGGTGTTGTTCTTGAGCCACTCAACAAGATTGGTATGCAGATCAACCCATTCGCTATGGTTCACTTCAACAACGTTGAGGTTGAAGAGTCTGCACTTCTTGGTATTGAAGGCAAGGGCTTCCTCCAGCTTATGAAGAACTTCGAGTGGGAGCGCTGCGTTCTTTTGGCAGAGCTTCTTGGTGAGGCTCAGGCTGCTATGGACGACGCTTGCGCTTGGACTAACGAGCGTCAGCAGTTCGGCGTTGGCATTAAGACCTTCCAGCTCGTTCAGGAGCACATCACTGAGATGCAGATCGCTCTTACCAACACCCGTAACTTCCTCT
The DNA here is from genome assembly GCA_963653545.1 of uncultured Eubacteriales bacterium. Classification (GTDB taxonomy): domain Bacteria; phylum Actinomycetota; class Coriobacteriia; order Coriobacteriales; family Eggerthellaceae; genus Anaerotardibacter. Next base: position 4,748 of record CAVJWZ010000036.1, read on the forward strand.
ATCGTACTTGCTGGAAGCTTGACAATGGCATTCCTGTAAACAACGATGCAGCTATGTTGAAGCGCTATGGCGCACCTGCTTTGACTGATGTTTGCTCTCGCGCACTTCAGCTCATGGGTGGTCTTGGTTACACCGACCAAACTCGCGTTTCTCGTCTCATGCTTGACTGCCGCGGCTTCCAGATTGGTGGCGGTACTGTTGAGATCATGGTTCACATTGCTGGCCGTGGTATTCTTAAAGAGTATGCAAAGGGCAATCAGGACGAACTGTAAGCCATTTACATTCTCTGCGTTTCGGAATTTGGAGGGGGCGGTTATCCGCCCTCTCTTTATATCTACAAGGTCATTTGTTTCATAAAAGACTAACCTCTTGGTGTCTAATTTGAGTCTTTCCGTTTAGGTGTGCTTTGAGTTTTTGTATTCAATTGATTGCTTCTTGCTTAAAAATTAAAGTCTGCCTTGTTCGGTTTGGTGTTTAGCTACTCACGACCCGATACAGAGACATTGCCCGCTAAGGTTTGGCGCTCAGTTGCTCAGTTCGGTTACCAAAGACTACACGTAATGCAGAGATATTACGCGATGCCGCCTGCTGGGCATGCAGCTATCAAGGGGTAAAAGCAGGTAATGGCTTATTCGGTTCGTTTTGTGTGAAAAGAATAGCCCATTACGTTCTTTTACCGGTATTTGTTTTGTTGTTTAAACCTTGAGTGAGGTTATTAAATGAATGTTTTGGTGTGTTTTAAATCGGTTTATGACGATGTTGCCATTAGAACAAACCCTGATAAGAGTTTGGATTATACCGCGGTTGCCCATGTTGTGAGCCTGTATGATTTAAACGCTATAGAGGCTGCAGCGCAGTTTGTGGAGTCTTCGGAAAATCATACTCTTGTTGCTTTGACGGCGGGGGATACCAAAATTCACGACTCTACTATGCGCAAAAATGTTGCTGCCCGTGGTGCGAGCGAAGTTTATTTGGTAATGGATGATGCGCTCGAAGATGCTGAAACCAACCAAACTGCTCACGCACTTGCGGCAGCAATAAAAAAGATAGGGAATATCGATTTGATTATCTGTGGCGATGGCTCGGCCGATCAATACTCTCATCAGGTTGGCATTCAGCTGGGAGAAATCTTGGGGCTTCCTAATGTTAATGCAGTGGTTGACTTTGCCGTAGAAGGTTCAACAATAAAGGTTGATCGCGAGTTAGATGATGTGGTGGAACATCTTGAACTTCAAACGCCTGCAGTGCTTTCGGTTTTATCCGATATGGCTCAGCCACGAGTGTGTCAGGTAAAAGACATCATGTTTGCAGGAAAAAAGCCTGTTCACGAATGGTCGCTTGAAGATATCGGGCTTAAAGCTCCAAAACGGCATTTTGAAATTGTTGAAACCAAAATGCCCGATCCAACCCCAAGAAAAATGAAATTTTTCGAGGCAACGGACGATGATATCGATGCCTTTATTACGCAGGTTCACACCTACCTTGAAACTGAGGGGGCATAACCTATATGAAAATTTTTGTTATTGCAGAGCGCGAGCAGCCTATTGCTGAGCTTTGCGGAGGCGCTCGCTTATTTGCTGATGAAGTTTGTTTAGTTGCACTTCCTGAGTCGAGGGTGTTGAGTAATGTTGCAGATGTGGTATATCGCTTAGAAGTTCCTGAAAGCAGAATGAGCGAAGATGCCGCCACCTCTTTGACTGAACTCATCAAGCAAGAGCAGCCAGGGGCAATTTTCGCTGAGCCATCTCGGCGAATTCAGCTTCTTGTTGGTCGTGTTGCTGCAAAATTAAACAATAGCGCTCTTGCAAACGTGATGGAAATGCCAAGCGCCCATGAAGCAACCACCATGTATTTTGGCGGCTTGGCAAATCGAAAACTCAAAAAAACGCCCAGGACTGAGGCTAAGGTTGAAGATGAAACCAAGGCCGAGGCTCAAGTCGGGGTTGGTATTTATTTCATTCGCCCTGCAACGTTTGTGGATGCGAAGCCGCAGGGGGCAAATAAAGAAATACACGTTGAATTTATTGAGCCAACGTATTCGGTTGTGCGCACCGGCACCAGCAAGCGTATTAAAGGCGATGTTGACCTGCCAAGTGCTAAGCGCATTATTAGCGTTGGGCGCGGGGTAAAAAAAGAAGAAGATTTGGCAATGATTAGAGAGCTTTGTTCGCTTATCGATGCTGAACTTGGTTGTTCTCGCTCGATTTATGAGTCCGAGGAATGGCTTCCCAAAGAAGCGCTGGTTGGAATTTCTGGTTCTACTGTAACGCCCGATTTGTATTTGGCGGTTGGTATTTCTGGGCAAGCTCAACATATGGTTGCTTGTGATGGATCTTCGACCATTATGTGTATCAACACCGACCCCTATGCCTTGATTTTTGAGCATTCAGATTACGGCAGCAAGGGCGATTTATATACTGTTATTCCGCGCATGGTGGAATATTTTAAGGCTAATCCTCTCAAGTAAAGGAAGGCAAGAATGTATCAGCTCAATGAAGAAGAACGCATGATTGTATCTATGGTTGATAGTGTTTGTGTTGATGTGGTCGCAGGACGAGCAGCTCAGATAGATGAGGATGATGAGTTTCCGCAGGATATGTATGATCTTGTTGCTGAGCAGGGGTTATTCAGTTTAACGATGCCGGAGCAGTTTGGTGGTTTTGAGGTGAGTGTGGCGTGCTGGGCGCAGTGTGTTGCGCGTTTGGCTCAAGAGTCTCCCGCTGTTGCCTTTCTGCTCTTTGTTTCTGCAGTGGGCTCTGACGCCTTGGTTACTTACGGAAGCGATGATCAAAAACAAACTTATCTTCCCAGCTTAATCAGCGGCGAAAAGAAGATCAGTTTTGCGCTTACTGAGCCAAATGCTGGTTCGGATGTGTGGTCGCTCAAAACAACGGCAAAACCCAAGGGCGAAGGCTATGTTATCAATGGAAGCAAACTCTTTATTTCCAATGCAGAAGTCGCTGATTATTTTTGCGTATTTGCTCAAGTTACTGATGGCGATAAGCAAAAACCGGCTTGTTTTATTGTGGAGGCATCAAATCCGGGGCTTTCAGTGAGCGCTCACGAGAAAAAGCTGGGGCTTCATGGCTCGCCAACCTGCCCGCTCTTTTTTGAGAATATGGAAGTTCCTGCTAGCGCGCTTATTGGCGAAGTGGGTCAAGGGGCTCAAATTGCCTATCATGCCCTCAATCGTGCGCGCATTGCTATTGCTGCATGTGCGCTTGGCATCACCAAGGCATCCCTCAAGGCTTCTGCAGAATATGCTCAAGGAAGAAGACAGTTTGGCCAGCTTATTTGCGATTTCCAAACCATTAATTTTATGTTGGCCGATATGGAATTACGTGCTCAGGCCTCCGAGCTTATGCTTGATGCAGCAATTGAAGCCTATGTATCCAATGCCCGTGATGTTAAGAAAAAGGTTGCTGGAGCAAAAGTGTATTGTACTGAGGCTGCTCAACAGTGTGCAACCGATGCTGTTCAGATTCATGGCGGGTATGGCTTTTGCAAAGAGTATCCCGTCGAGCGATATTATCGCGATGCAAAAGCGTTTACCATCATTGCTGGCACCAATCAGGTTCAGCGCCGCATTATTGCTGATGAAGTTAAGAAAGACTTTGCGCTATAAGGGTGCTCTGTGAGGGAGTAAGGAGAGTTTTGTGAATATAGCCGTGTGTGTAAAGCAAAGCATCGACACCGAAGCCGTTATTACTCTTGATGAGCAAGGCAAGGTGGTAACGGAAGGCGTCGCATTAATTATCGACCCTTATGCTGAGTTTGCTGTTGAACGAGCTATTCAGCTTAAGGAGGAACATGGTGGAGAGGTTATTGTTGTTACGATAGGCGATGATGAAGCAATTCCAGCCATTCGTCATGCTCTTTCAATGGGCGCCGATCGTGCTCTTTTGATTGATGATGCGGTAATTGATCAAACAAATCCGCAGGCCAAAGCACGTGTATTGGCTGCAGCATTAAAAACACTCAACCCAGATATTATTATGGGCGGAACAAAATCGGGTGACACTTCTCGTGCGCAAACGATGCCGCGCATAGCAGCAATAATGGGTTTGCCGCAGGTTTCATTGGTGGTAGAAGCAAATCTTGAGGATAATGCATTGATTGTTTCGCATGAGATGGATGATGGGATTGAAAAGATCAGCCTTCCTCTACCCGCTGTCATTGCAGCTCAGCAAGGCTTGGCGGAGCCAAGATATCCCAATGTGCGCGACATTATGAAATCAAAGAAAAAGCCAATCGAAACGCTAACGGTGGCAGATTTAGGTCTTAGCACTGAAGAAGTGGGGGTGCCTGCTGCAAAAGTTACGGTGCAATCGTATGCCCTAAAGCTTGAACGAAAAGGCGGGCACATTATTGAGGGCGAACCGGCAGACGTCGTAAAAGAGGTGGCGACCTTGCTTCAAACCGAGGCGAAGGTTTTGTAGTTGTTTGCCGCAGAAGGTATGTTTGAAAGGGATATCATGGCTGATATTTGGGTTTTTGTTGAATATAGAGAAGGCTGTGTCCGTCGTGTAACGTTTGAGGCGTTAAGCGCAGCAAGGAGGCTTGCCGATGAAGAGCATTCAAGCGTTTCAGCGGTGGTGTTTGGCAGTGGTGTAGAAGACGAAAGCCTCAAAGAGCTTGCCTTTTATGGTGCCGATAAGGTACTTGTTTTAGATGATGCAGCGCTCGAAAACTATACCGCTGATGCTTATACGCAGGCTCTATCAGAGCTTGTTGCAAAATATCATCCTGCCATGCTGATGGTTATGAATTCTTCAACAGGCATTGACGTTGCTCCTATGTTGGCTGAATCGCTTGATGTGGGCTTAATTACCGATGTTCTTGCCATTGAGAAAAAAGACAAACTTATATTTACCCGTCCGCCCTATTCAGGGAAGGTGCTTGAGCAGTGTAGCTTTGTAGATGATGACGAGCTAAAAATAATTACGGTGCGTCCAAAGGCGATGAATGTTGACGAGCCTGATGAATCACATAATCTTTCGGTGGTACGTGAGGCAGTTTCTGGCTTTGGTAACATTCGTCAAAACGTTAAAGATATTATACGTAAGGTGTCTGAGCGCGTTGAGCTCACCGAAGCTTCTTATATTGTTTCGGGCGGTCGTGGCGTCAAAGGCCCTGAAGGGTTTAGGCCTCTTGAAGAACTTGCTGATGTTATGGGGGCTGCCGTAGGGGCATCGCGTGTGGCTGTTGATGAAGGATGGATTGATAAGCAATTTCAGGTTGGTCAAACAGGAAAAATTGTAGCACCTGATCTCTATATTGCCTGTGGTATCTCGGGTTCTATTCAGCATCAGGCGGGTATGTCGCAGTCAAAATGCATTGTTGCCATTAATACCGACCCCGAAGCAGATATTTTCCGCATTGCCGATTATGGCATTGTGGCCGATTTGTTTGAAGCGGTTCCGCTGTTAACGCAGGAGGTCAAAGCAATTAAGGCGCAAGCATGAGACTGGGTAAAGGGTAGACAAGAATAGATGAAAGAGTGGGCATAGGTGATGGAAACACCAACGCGCGAACTGTATTGGAATATTTCTAACTACTGGATAATGTATCTGCTTTTTTTAGTGGTAGTGGTTTGTTTTGCGGTGTTTTTCTATCGGAGGTATCGCCTTTGGAAGCTTGGCACGCCCAAAGAGTTGCAGGGGAGTGTAAAAGAACGTCTACTCGGTGCAATTGCCGATGTTTTTACGCAACGAAGAGTTGTTAAAGAAAAAGCACCTGGCCTTATGCACCTCGCTATCTTTTGGGGCATGCTCTTTTGTTTACTTGCAACCACGTTTGTGGCGTTGCAGGCAGATTTTGGGCTTCAAATTTTGTATGGTGATTTCTACCTGTACTTCATTTCGCTTGCGGTTGATTTGGCTGGGTTTGTCTGCATCATCGGCGTTGTTATTGCGCTTGTTAGGCGTTTGGGGCATTTCAACAACAATCTCGATACCGAGCCAGCAGATATTTTAGTGTTGGTATTACTTCTCATTATTTTAGTTACTGGCTTTATTACCGAAGGCTTGCGCATTGTTGGCACAGGTGACCCTTGGGCGTATTGGTCGCCTGTTGGGTATGTGTTTGCGCTCATGTTTATGCAGCTTGATGAAGCGGCACTTTCGCTTGCGCATCAAATTATTTGGTGGGCGCATATGGCGCTGGCTTTTGCGTTTTTGGCCACGTTTACCTATACCAAAATGGTTCACGCGTTGTTTATCCCGGGCAATGTATATTTTCGATCACTTGATGCAAAGGGAACTATTGAACCCATTGATTTTGAAGATGAAGAGCTTGAAACTATGGGTGTTTGTTATTTGGAAGAGTTTACCTGGAAAGACATATACGACACACAAGCATGTATTCGGTGCGGTCGTTGTCAGGCAAATTGCCCTGCTTTTTTGAGCAACAAAGAGCTTTCGCCAAAAGATTTGATTCAAAATATGCGTCGTTCTTCAGAAAAACGAGGAGCCCTTCTGCTTAACACCGTTACCCAGGCAGAACTTGATGAGATGAACAAGATAGAAGAAGCTCAAGTTGCTTCAACTAAGCTTGCTCAAGACGTTTCTGCAGAAAAGGTGCGTGGTGAAGTTATTCTTTTTCAAGAGGAGCAAAAAAAGTATGCACGCATAAAAAAGCGTGCAAAAAAACCCCTCCGTACTAAAGAACAAGAAGCGTTGCTTGCCAAGCCTGTTGTTGGTGGGGTTATTTCGGAAGAGGCGCTTTGGCAGTGCACTACATGTCGCTCTTGTGCTGAGCAGTGCCCGGCGCGCATTGAGCAGCCCGACAAAATTATCAAGCTTCGTACCTATCAAGTTTCGATGGAAAGCGCTTTTCCCGCAGAGGCTCAACAGACCTTTCGCAACATGGAAACCAATGGTAATCCGTGGGGCATCGGCTGGCAAAAACGTGTCGATTGGGCACGTGATCTTAACGTGCCTACACTGGAAGAAAACCCTCATGCAGAATATTTGTATTGGCCAGGTTGCTCGGGTGCGTTTGATACACGAAGCAAACATGTTGCGCAGGCTGTTGTTTCTCTTCTCAAAAAAGCGGGAGTTGATTTTGCAATTTTGGGTAATGCGGAAAAATGTTGTGGAGATTCTGCCCGAAGACTCGGAAACGAATATCTGTACTATCTGCTTGCGTCTGAAAACATAGAAACGCTCAATGCCTACGGGGTTAAAAAGATTGTGACGCAGTGCCCGCATTGCTTTCATGCGCTCTCGGTTGACTACCCTCAAATGGGGGGTACTTATGAAGTTATTCACCATTCGCAGTTGCTAGAGTGTTTAATTGAACAGGGCAAACTTAAGCCCGAAGGGTGCGATTTTACTACAGTCACCTACCACGATTCTTGCTATCTTGGTCGCTATCATGATGTTTTCGAACAGCCCCGAAACATTTTGAAAAGCACCGGTGCAAACGTTGTGGAGATGAACCGCAACCACGGCAGATCATTCTGCTGTGGTGCGGGCGGTGGACACATGTGGCTTGAAGAAGCATCGGGTACGCGCATTAACAATATGCGTGCTCAAGAGGCGTTAGGTACTCATGCTCAGGCACTTGTTACGGCATGTCCGTTTTGTTTAACTATGCTCTCAGATGGAATCGCTGCTCAAGAGCAACAAATTCCCGTTAAAGATATAGCTGAAGTTTTACTTGATAGTTGCAAGTAAGAACGACAGAGCCAACATAACAGTAGCTCCGTTGCAGCGAACAATTACAGAAGTAACAAAACAAGCAACAAGAAAGCTGCATGGTTTGTAACTGTAGAAACGTTATGCCGTGACATTTTTTTAACAATGCGCATAAATAGTGCGCTTTGAGTGGGTATTTGTTGTAGCATCATAAGCATAACGAACACGTTCAACTTTGCGAATTTTGCAGCTCTGCATCTTGGTATTTGTTGCGCTTGGTGAAGGAGGATTTTATGCGTATTAATATTTCTGGTGGGCTTATTGAAACTACTCCCAATAAAAAAGTTCTTGAATCTATTGGTGATCATATCGACCACCCTAATCCAAACCCAGCAACGCCAAGGTTTGCTGCCACGGTTATGCTGGTAAGAAATTCAAGCCCACATTCAACAAAATACCAGATCACCGATGGTGATATGCCTCAAGAATTTCCAACAGGTCAAGAGGTTGAAGTATTTATGTTGAGGCGCGTAAAGTCAATGGCATTTGTGCCTGATGCGGTGGTGTTTCCCGGAGGCCGTGTTGATGAGCGCGATTCCAACCCTGCTCTTCCGTGGGTCGGTCCTACGCCTGCCTCTTGGGCAGAATACATGAGCGTTTCTGAAGAAGTGGCCCGAAAGGTTGTTGTGGCTGCTGCTCGAGAAGTATTTGAGGAGTGCGGCGTTTTGCTTGCGGGCCCCGATGAGGCAAATCTGGTAAACGATTTAAGCGATCCAACCTATCAAGAAGATCGCGAGGCCTTGGTTGCTCACGAGCTTTCATTCGCTGACATGCTTATCAAACGAGGGTTGGTTTTGAGAAGCGACTTGCTTGGTCTTGTTTCAAATTGGTGTACGCCTGAATTTGAACCAAAGCGCTACGATACCTTTTTCTTTTCAGCGCTTATGCCTGAGGGGCAAGAGGCTGATGATAAAACCAGCGAGTCTCAAATTTCTGATTGGGTAACACCAGCCTATACTATTCGCGAATCGGATAGGGGGCATTGGTTGGTCGTTCCCCCAACGGTTTATAACCTGACCGCTATTGCAAGTGCTTCTTCGGCAGAAGAATTTGTGGCATCGCGTAAAAAGCTGCAAAAAATAATGTTTCATCCATCAAAGAAGGAAAATGGAGAAATTGTTTTGCAGTGCCAGCTTGATAAGGTGCAAAGCTAGCTCGCAAAATCGTCATAGCTTCAGATCGTCATCCAAAGACCGCGTAGTGCAGTCGAAGGATTGCTGTTGAAAGATCTAAATTGGCAGCCTCAAAAATAAAGGAGAACTCGATGGATTTTGTAAAAGATGTAACTCCGTGGGCAGGCGGCAAAATAAGTTCGCGTGTGTATTGTTTGCGTGCCAATAACCCTTCTCCTATGACCTATGTGGGTACTAATACCTATATTGTGGCAGAGCCTACTTCTCCTGAATGCGTTGTGATAGACCCTGCTCCATCGGGCGGGCATGTTGAGCATATTGTAGATCATTGCGTTAATGAGGGCTTACGGGTTGGCGCCATTGTGTTGAGCCATTGTCATGCCGATCATACCGAGGGCGCTGCGCAGTTGCAGGCTATGACAGGAGCAGAAATATATGCACCGTTTGATTCTACGCTTTTAGAGGGTGCGTTTGTCCCTCTTGCGCAGGGTCCTGAGTTTGAGGTGATTGCTTTGCCGGGTCATTCGAGCGATTCGGTTGGGTTGTATTACCTGGTTGATAATGCAATGTTTGTCGGGGATGTTGTTTTTAGGCATGGCCCTACTGTGGTGTATTACCCCGATGGTGTTTTGCGTGATTATATGGAATCCCTCGATAAGCTTGAGTGTTTGGTGAGCGAGCGTCATATTGCTA
>CAVJWZ010000037.1:0-14164 GCA_963653545.1 uncultured Eubacteriales bacterium
TGCAACACATTAACAATGTACGCATGAAAGACCATTCATATTCGCAAGTAAGCGAAACGATTAGCTTACTTATATTGATCTTCCTTTTCTTTTGCAGCAAGCTGCACTTGGCACCAACGAAGTTTGCGAGAAAGAACCGACCTCGAAATAATGCTGTCATCACGAAGATTTGCGATGCGCTCTTCCAAAGCAGGAATATCTCTTTTGAGCTTTTCACTGTTGATGCGCTGAATAGAACGCGTTTTATCGCAAAGGACAATTACGCGCTCACCTAAAACCTGGACATAACCGCCCATGATAGCCGCACTTAATATGGTGCCGCCATCAGCATCGGTACGACCCCAGATAATACCGTCTGCAAGAGCGGTTACAAAGGGTTCGTGGTTGGCCATAATGCCAAGTTCACCTTCAGTACCTGGAACCTGAATAGAATAGAGTTCTCCAGAATACAGAACCTTATCCTTAGCTACGACATCACATTTAATAGTGGACATAATTTATTCTTCCTTCAGCTTTTCGTAAGCCTCATAAACCTCTTCGATTGCACCCTTGAAACGGAAGCACTGCTCAGGAATGTCATCGCAGTTGCCCTTGAGGATTTCATCGAAAGAGCGAATGGTATCTTCGAGCTTTACATAAACACCATCGTTGCCGGTGAACTGCTTAGCCACATGGAAAGGCTGACCTAAGAACTGCTGCACCTTACGTGCGCGATTAACGATAACCTTCTGCTCTTCAGAAAGCTCATCCATACCAAGAATAGCAATGATATCTTGCAAATCTTGATACATCTGAAGAAGCTTCTGAACGCCAACCGCAACGTTGTAGTGCTTTTCGCCAACGATCTCGGGATCGAGTGCACGAGAGGTAGACTCCAATGGGTCAACAGCAGGATAAATACCAAGCTCTGCAATGGAACGATTGAGAACCGTTTTAGCATCCAAGTGAGTAAAGGTGGTTGCTGGAGCAGGGTCGGTAAGGTCGTCTGCTGGAACATAAACAGCCTGAACAGAGGTAATAGAACCAACGTTAGTTGAGGTAATACGCTCCTGAAGATCGCCCATCTCGGTAGCCAACGTAGGCTGATACCCTACCGCAGAAGGCATACGACCAAGAAGTGCCGAAACCTCAGAACCTGCCTGAGTAAAACGGAAGATGTTATCGATAAACAACAAAACATCTTGACCCTGATCGCGGAAGTATTCCGCTTCAGTTAAGCCACAAAGACCTACGCGAAGACGAGCTCCTGGAGGCTCATTCATCTGACCATACACCAAGCAGGTTTTGTTGATAACGCCTGCATCGGTCATCTCGATGAAAAGGTCGGTACCCTCACGAGTACGCTCACCAACACCGGTGAATACCGAAGTACCACCATGCTCTTGAGCGAGGTTGTTAATAAGCTCCTGAATAATAACGGTTTTGCCAACGCCAGCACCACCGAAGAGGCCTGTTTTACCACCTTTGATAAACGGCTGAATAAGGTCAACAACCTTGATGCCTGTTTCAAAGATCTCGGTAACAGTGGTAAGCGTTTCATACTCAGGTGCAGGACGATGGATAGGTGCATACTGTTTAACTTCTGGCATTGGCTTGCCGTCAACAGGTTCACCCATTACGTTCCAAATACGGCCGAGAGTCTCAGGACCAACGGGCATCATCATAGGAGCGCCGGTGTCCTTAACTTCGAGACCACGAACAAGGCCGTCGGTCGATGACATAGCAACTGCACGAACCAAATCTCCAGGAAGATGGAGCTGGACTTCGAGAAGTACTTTGACATCACCAATGGGAGTAGTAGCTTCAACGGTTAACGCATTATAGATTGCCGGCATGTGATCGGGGGCAAACTCAACGTCAACAACAGGGCCAACAATACGGACAATGTGCCCGATTGCACCCGGCTTGGCCGCAGAAGCATTCATTTCTTCAGCCATTTAGTCCTCCAAAGCTGCGGCGCCACCAACGATTTCGTTGATCTCAGTCGTAATAGCGCCTTGACGTACACGGTTATAAAGTCGATTGAGTGTTTCAATCATTTCATTGGCATTATCCGTCGCATTTTTCATAGCATTACGACGAGCAGCCTGCTCAGCAGCAGCTGAGTCAATCAACAGGTAATATAAGCAGCCTGCCATGTATTCAGGAAGCAGATGATCGAGTACCTCCTCTTCACCCGGTTCATATTCAATAGAACCCGGCAAATCGGGGTTATCCGCATCTGGCTCCATAATACCACCGAACTTGAACGGCTCCCCATCGGGAACAAAGTAGCTCAAGTCAACAGGCAAAAGCTGTCGTTCGACTGGAACCTGCTCTGCAGCATTCTTAGCGTGATTATAGACAACGTGCACCTCATCAATCTTGCCATCAAGGTAATTTTTGATGATGTAGTCGGTGATCGTTTCTGCCTCTTCAACGCGAGGGTCTGCAGAAAGGTCGCGGAAAGCAAGTACGGGCTCAATGCCACGATACTGAAAATACGCAATTGCCTTTTTACCACAGGTAATAACAGTTACGTTTTTGCCCTCCGCTTGGCATTCCTTCATGATTCTCTCAGCACGACGCAAAATGCTTGAATTAAAACCGCCTGCCAAACCACGGTCGGAAACCATCGCAATGATAAGGGTGTTTTTCTCCTCATCATGCGGTTTGGTAAGAAGGGCAGTACAACTACCCATACGACCAATGTTGCCAAGCAATTCTTCCATAGCACGAGCAAAGGGCGTAGCTGCCTCAACGCGCAACTGAGCGCGCCTGATTTTAGCGGCAGCAACCATCTGCATGGTATGCGTTACCTGCTTCGTCGATTCGACGGATTTGATTCGTCTTTCGATATCGTGAAGGTTCGGCATAGTCTAACCTACCTTACGCGATGAACTGGAGCTTGAATGCTTCAATAGCAGCATTGAGCTCAGACTCGATCTCGTCGTTAAACTTTTTGCCGTCCCTTAGTTTTGCAACGGTTTCTGCGTGATTAATACGCAAGAAATCAAGCAATTCTGCGCGGAAGCGAACAATGCTATCAACGGGTAGGTCATCAAGATAACCATTATTGCCGGTATAAATAGCAATAGCCTGCTCTTCAACAGGAAGAGGCATATAGCGACCCTGCTTAAGCAATTCGGTCATAGCAGCACCACGCGTGAGCTGCTGCTGAGTTGCCTTATCAAGGTCGGAGCCAAACTGTGTAAAGGCAGCCAGTTCGCGATATGCAGCCAAATCAAGACGTAGGTTACCTGCAACGCTCTTCATGGATTTAACCTGAGCAGCGCCACCAACACGAGAAACCGACAAGCCTACATCAACAGCAGGGCGCTGACCCTGGAAGAACAGGTTTGTCTTAAGGTAAATCTGACCATCGGTAATGGAAATTACATTCGTAGGAATGTAAGCTCCAACGTCGCCCGCTTGGGTTTCGATGATAGGCAATGCGGTCAGTGAACCGGCACCGTTTTCATCGGAAAGCTTAACAGCGCGCTCGAGCAAGCGTGAATGCAGATAGAAAATATCGCCAGGATAAGCTTCGCGTCCTGGTGGGCGGCGAAGCGTCAAAGACATTTGACGATAGGCAACAGCCTGTTTGGTGAGGTCGTCATAAATGCAGAGTACGTGGCGACCGGGGTTTTGCTCATTCGCAGGCTTACCGTCTTCGCCGTTGTACATAAAGAACTCACCAATTGCAGCACCAGACATTGGCGCAAGATACTGCATTGGTGCAGGATCTGCTGCGGTAGCTGCCACAACAACGGTGTAATCAAGAGCACCATGACGCTCGAGGGTTTCAACAACAGTAGCAACCGTAGAAGCCTTTTGTCCAACTGCCACATAAACACAAATCATATCTTGACCTTTTTGGTTCAAGATAGCATCAATTGCAATAGCGGTTTTACCAGTTTGACGGTCGCCAATAATAAGTTCGCGCTGACCACGTCCAATTGGCACCATCGAATCGATAGCGATAATACCCGTTTGCATTGGCTCTTCAACAGGCTGGCGCTCATGAACACCAGGAGCCTTAAATTCAATAGGACGCAAGCCCTCTGCTTCAATTGGGCCTTTACCGTCAATAGGCTCACCGAGAGCATTTACTACACGACCAAGCATTGCCTTACCGGAAGGAATCTCCAAGATTCTACCAGTAGTACGGCACTGATCGTTTTCTTTGATTGCAGTGATGTCACCAAGAAGTACGGCGCCAACTTCCTCTTCTTCGAGGTTCTGAGCCAAACCGTAAACAGCCTTGCCACCTTCGCCAACAAACTCAAGAAGTTCGCCAGCCATAGCGCCCTTAAGACCGTCAATACGAGCAATACCGTCGCCAATCTGTACAACAGTACCTACTTCACGGGACTCTACACTGGTATTAATTACATCGAGCTGCTTGCGCAACGCTTCGTCGATAGACTGTGCGGTGATTTCAGTCACTAGCATTCACCTCCATCTGTCGTTTCTTTGAGCACTATGCGTGCCTTGTTGAACTGCGAGCGAACGCTTGCATCAACATAGCGGCCCTTCGTGCTCATAATAATGCCGCCCTGAATAGAAGGATCAATGTGCTCAACGAGAACACAATCCCTTCCTAAATCAGCTTCGGCTTTTTGGGTAATTACAGTTCGCAAGTTGTCGTCAAGATCAACAACCGTCGTTACGTCAATAACATTAAAATTCAGCTTTGACTCAATGAGATCTTCGTAAGAGCGATATACCCCACGAAGTTTTGCAATATCACAGCGAGCAGCCATGATTTCCATGAGTCGGACGAGCTTTGGATCATAGGCTCCAAACACCTTAGCGATGATCTGTTCGCGCTGCTCAGAAGTATAGCCTTCATCGTCGCACGACATACGAAGATCAATGTTGGTAGCCATAAAGCCAAGAATCTCAATCATCTGGTTGCGGATCACTACGACACGTTCTCTACCACCAGCGGCGTAAGCACCGTCGATAATAGCATTGGCGTAAGCTGCAATCGTTTCATTGATGACGTGACGATTAGGCATTTAAACTACCTGCCTCTTTAACGTAGCGTTCGATGAGCTTGCGATGCTCTTCGTCGCTGAAATCTTCGCCGATCAAGCGAGAAGCTACCGCGATAGAAGTGTCAGCCATAGAATTTTGCAATTCCTTGATAGCTGCGCGCTTTTCTGTCTCAATAGCAACCTTTGCCTTCTCGATCATTGCGTCCGCTTCCGCACGAGCTTTGTCGGTGATTTCTTTCTCAAGAGCATCACCCGACTTCTGTGCATTAACGAGAATCTGCTGAGCCTGAGATTTAGCGCTCTCAAGCTGCTCGCGATACTCTGCCAGCAAACGTTCGCTCTCCTGGCGAGCCTCTTCAGACTTTTCCAGGGATGACTTGATCATATTCTCACGCTTTTGAAGCATGCCTTCAAACTTAGGCCAACCAAATTTAGCGAGAATAATCCACAAGATAATAAAGGCAACGAGCATAGGAATGAATTCATCCATTACGGGAAGAATTGCTTCAATTCCTGCACCTTCGTCAGCGAATGCATGCACTGGGCAAACTGCAGACGCAAAAGCAAAAGCGACAACACCGCTTGTGCAGTTACGTACATATTTGCTTACGTTTGCGTTCAATTCGCTTGCCTCCTTTTCTTCTCTTGGCAATTTCTTAAAACTTATCGTTTTACTAGCCGATGAAGAAAAGAACCAAGCCGAGCAGTGCCAATGCCTCAGACATAGCAGCACCGATAAAGAAGTAGCCCATGAGCTGACCCTTCATTTCTGGCTGACGTGCAGCAGAAACGCACAAACCATAGGTAGCGATACCGATACCGATGCCAGGGCCGATAGCTGCGAGGCCATAGCCTACAACCTTCAGTGCGGCGAGCACAATAGTAAGTTCCACGATTACCTCCTTTAATGAATAGGACCTTTTCCTATTCGTCCATTATTACCAGCTGCAATTACGTTGTACCAGCTGTAGTACCAAAATTAAGCGCAGGATTTTACCCTGCTGAGCCCTTTACGAAACGTGCCTCTTTACAAGCAACAACTTCGCGAAAAGCCCAACTTCCTCTTAGTGCGGATGAATAGCCATACCAATGTAGGAGGAAGAAAGAATGGTGAAAACATATGCTTGCAAGAAGGCAACCAGTGTTTCCAGCGCATACATGAAAAACAGCAAGAAGAACCAGAAAATTACGGGGATGCCGGTGACAAAATCCATATTGAAAATTGCCGTTTGCAAGAAGATGGTAGTTGCGAGAGAAAATACTGCAAGAATCATGTGTCCAGCGAGCATGTTGCCATAAAGTCGAACAGCAAGCGTTAAAACACGAATAACCATCGAGATAAATTCAAGGAACCAAATAATAGGAACCATCGGAGCGGGAACTCCCGAAGGAGCAAGGCTTTTCAAATAACGAAATACGCCAAGTTGCTTTAAGCCCCAAAAGTTGAAGTAGATAAATGAAATAGCCGCAAGAGCCCACGTAATTGAGATGGTACCCATTGCTGCTTTTGCGCCGGGAATAAGACCAATAAGGTTGGCGATTAAGATCATAAAGAACAGCGTAGCCAAAAAAGGAATGTGCTTTTTATAGCCCTCGCCAATAACATCGCCACCAACGCTGTCGGAAATAAATTCATAAGCGTACTCGAGCGTTCCCGTAAATTTTTTATGCGGAATTAACTCAAGCTTTCTGGCGCCAATCAAAATGATAAGCAATACCAAAATGAGCGCGAGAAACATATACAGTGTGTACTGAGAGATGTTCCAGCCACCGATGGAAAAGACCGTTGCAGATTCAAAACCAGCATAAAGGCTTTGTGCTTCTTCAACGAACTTTGAAAGCGCTTCACCCATCTAAAGCCCAACCTTTCAACTATTTTTTCTTGCGCTTTGCAAGCGCATTTTTATATACCACATAAACCGAAGTGGAAACTATTAACGCACCCATCTCGGCAATACCAAACGGCAAAACAACATCGCGTGCCACAACCGCACAAATAATTAAAGCGGCGGCGACAACGATAAGTGAAACAAACGTTCCTGCCAAGCCATATAAGCCAGCATTCATAGGATTTAAAGAAGTTGAACGACGAGCTAAACGCAAAAAAATAAACAAGGGCAAAAAACCAATAACCCCTGTTACTAATCCTGCTGCAATAGCTAGTATCATTTCCTCTTCCTTCGCGACAACCACACAATCGGTGCGCAATTGCCTTAAAGCCTAAACAAATTGAGCATACAGACCTATCTGCACCCTAAAGTGTTGATTCCGATAAAGCGCCCGAATCTAAGGTGAATGGTGACAAAAACGCGTTCAGCGCAATAATTCTTACTTTCATTTAACAATCGTCAATTTTTTACCTCAAAAACATTAACAATTTTCAAACACGCGCATCTTGATTCCCGACTCTTCAAGCATTTCCATTGCAAGCACATCAGGATAGGGGTTTTTATAAATAATCTCTTTGATTCCTGCATTAATGAGCATCTTGGCACAAACAACGCAAGGTTGGGTGGTGATATAGATTGAAGCTCCCTCAATATTTATGCCATAACGGGCTGCCTGCAAAATAGCATTTTGCTCTGCATGCAAACCACGACAAATTTCATGACGCTGCCCTGAAGGAACACCTAGCTCTTGGCGCAAGCACCCCACCTCGGCACAATGACGAAGACCTGTGGGCACACCGTTGTACCCTGTTGCCAAAATGCGCTTGTCTTTTACTATAAGTGCACCAACAGCTCGCCTTAAACAAGTAGTACGCGTTTGCACTTCTTCTGCCAGTTTCATGAAGTATTCGTCCCATGAAGGACGTTCCTGATAAACCATAGCCCCTGTTAACTCCTCTCGCGTCACTACCGCACCGATAGTATCATTTCCCTCAAACAACTATCGAGCAGCCTTTAATCCCTCAGCATGCGTATCAAATGTTTGGTAAACCCTATCTCCCGCATCTCCTAAACCAGGAATGATATAGGCCTTATCATTGAGCCCTTCATCTAAGGCACACGTAACAATACGAACATCTGAATCTGCTTCTAAAACCGCCCTAACCCCTTCAGGAGTTGCAACCAAAACCATAGCAATAATGTCTTTAACTCCCCGTGCACGCATATTGGCAACGGCCGCCTTGAGAGAGCCGCCCGTTGCAAGCATCGGATCAATAATGATCACTTGACGCTCGGCAATAAATGAAGGCATCTTTCCATAATATTCCACGGGCTCATGCGTTTTTTCATCGCGAGAAATTCCCAAGTGCGCAACCGCAGCGCTGGGAATAAGCTCAAGCATCCCTTCAAGCATCGAAAGACCTGCGCGCAAAATAGGAACAATAACAGGCTCTTGCCCGGTAATTACCTCACCTCTCGTAGTAGCAAGAGGAGTTTCTACCGCTATTTCGTGGGTTTTAAGATGCTTAGTTGCCTCAAAAGCTTCGAGATAGGTGAGCTCTTTTATGCTCGCACGAAAAATGCGTGCCGAAGTATCTTTATTGCGGATCAACGCAATTTTATGTGCAACGAGAGGATGGTTGACAACCGTAAGACGATCGAAGGCTTCCATATAACATCTCTTTCTTTCCATAAATGCAGCTACAGCAAGGGCATTCACTGGTATTGTACCCGCGAACGCCCTTGCTCCATAGATTATTCTTCTACTCGAATGCTAATTTTGATCGAACCTTATTGTTTTCCTCCATTGCGTATCTATCGCAACAAATACCCGTCTTAGCTGTTCAGCTTAATATTCAGGATACAGTGGATGGCGAGCAATGAGCGCACTTACTTCGTTGGCGATTTCGGTAAGCTTTGCCTCGTTTTGGGCATTAAATACCGTTTTGCCAATAAGCTGGCCAATGGTAAAAAATTCTTCAGCGGTAAAGCCACGCGTTGTTGCCGCAGCCGTACCAACACGAATACCACTGGTTACAAACGGCGAGCGTTGCTCATTAGGAATGGTGTTTTTGTTAACCGTTAAGCCAACGCGCTCAAGTAGTTTTTCGGCGTCCTTGCCCGTAACATCAGATGCGGTTAAATCAACCAAGCAGAGATGGTTATCGGTTCCACCTGACACCAAACGCAAGCCAGCATCGATCATGCCCTTGCCCATCGCAGAAGCATTTTCTACCACGTGATCAATATATTTTTTAAAGGCTGGCTTTTGCGCCTCGCCAAATGCCACCGCTTTACCTGCAATAACGTGCATCAGTGGACCGCCTTGACTTCCTGGGAATACCGCTTTGTCAATTTTGGTTGCAATTTCTTCATCATTAGACAAAATAAACCCACCGCGCGGACCGCGAAGTGTTTTATGGCTAGTAGAGGTAACCACATGAGCATAAGGAACAGGGCTTGGATGTGCACCGGTTGCTACCAAACCTGCAATGTGCGCCATATCAATCATGAGATAGGCCCCTACTTCATCAGCTATTTCGCGCATGCGCGCAAAATCAATAACACGCGGATAGGCAGAAGCACCACCAACAATGAGCTTAGGGCGATGTTCTTTAGCCAAGCGCTCCATTTCATCGTAGTCAATACGCTCAGTTTCAGAATCTACCCCATAAGCAACCACATTGTAGTATTTGCCCGAAAAATTAACGGGAGAACCGTGCGTGAGATGCCCACCGTTATCAAGACTTAAACCCAATACGGTATCGCCCAAATTAATGAGAGCCTGATAGGCTGCAAAATTAGCATTGGCGCCACAATGGGGCTGCACATTAGCAAAATTGCATTTGAAAAGCTCTTTTGCACGATCACGCGCAAGGTTTTCAACGATGTCAACTTTTTCACAACCGCCATAATAGCGTTTTGTTGGATAACCCTCGGCATATTTATTGGTAAGAACGCTCCCAACTGCCTCCATTACTGCAGGTGAAGTGAAGTTTTCTGACGCGATAAGCTCAATGCTTGAACGCTGGCGAGAAAGCTCTTGATTAATTGCATCGGCAACTTGCGAATCGGCAGCAGGAAGATAGGTAAGCGACATAGTTGTAATCCTTTCACGAACAAGATATCGTCCTTGTTCCATCCTTTTCTTTGTAGGGTAGCACACTAGTGTGACCCTAGTGTGCGTCTGAGTGATTTTCAAGCGCGCCTATCTTGGCAACACGGCCCGCATGACGCCCACCAGCAAATTCTGTTTCAAGAAATACATCGAGGATTTTTTTGTTTTCTTCCAGCGTTACAAACCGCCCCGAGAGCGTAATAACATTAGTATCGTTGTGCTCTCGACACAGCTGCGCAAATTCTGGTGTGATGATGTTTGCAGCGCGAATGCCCGATATTTTGTTAGCAGCAATTGCCATGCCTATTCCCGTACCACACACTAAAATGCCACGTTCACAGGTGCCCTTCGAAACATCCTTGCCCACGAAAGCCGCATAATCAGGATAATCAACACGATCATCAGAATGCGGACCGCGGTCTATCACCTCATAGCCCTGGGAGCTTAGATAAGCAGCAAGCTTTTGTTTTTGCTCAAAACCTGCATGGTCTGAACCAATTGATAGTTTCAAAAAATCCCCATTCCCTTTTATGTTGCATTACCGCTTATTATACGGCGTACTATCGCAAGGCACGCTATCGCAATTTTTTATTGCTACCGCTTCATCGCTGTGATGCTTTTGATGAAGTGCGCACAATAGCATCATGCCACGATGCTAAAAGTTGGCTTCGTTTTTTGCTGCTCATATGAGGGGTAAATACTCGCTCAAATGAATGCACCGCGCGCAGCTCATCAATATTTTTCCAAAAACCCGTTGTAAGCCCTGCCAAAAAAGCTGCGCCCATAGCCGTAGTTTCTACATTGTAAGGACGACAAATTTCTGCCTCAAGAATATCGGCACAAAATTCAAGCATGAAATTATTTTTACAAGCGCCGCCATCGACATTAAGGCGTTTAACTAACAGATTGGAATCTTTTTCCATGCCCTTGAGCACGTCATATACCTGATAGCCCGACGCCTCCAAACAGGCTCGCACCACATGAGCCTTTGTCGCACCGCGAGTAAGCCCATAGATTACACCGCGCGCTTCTGCATCCCAATAAGGAGCCCCTAAACCAGTAAAGGCCGGAACAACAACTACCCCTGCTGAATCTTCAACGCTGCGTGCAAGCTCATCAGTGCACGATACATCATCAATAAGACGAAGACCTTCTTTAAGCCATTGCAATAGCGCCCCCGCCATGAATACGCTGCCCTCAAGAGCGTATTCAAGCTTCGCCGCTCCAGGAGCAGATGCCGCAACGGTTGTTACCAACCCATGAGAAGACTGAGGGGCATTCGTGCCAGTATGCATCAGTAAAAAGCAGCCCGTACCAAAGGTTGATTTAACTTCGCCTGGCTCAAAACAGCACTGTCCAAACAAAGCAGCCTGCTGATCTCCCGCAACGCCGCAGATAGGAATCTCACCCGCAATAACAGGATGCTTCATAGTTCCAAAAAAACCTGCAGAAGGGCACACCTTAGGCAACATACTCATGGGAATATCAAAGAGGCTGCAAAGCCACGGATCCCACGTGCCGGTATGGATATTAAAGAGCATGGTACGGCTTGCGTTGGTGGGATCGGTAGCATGAACGCAGCCATTGGTAAGATTCCACATGAGCCAAGAATCAACCGTTCCAAAAATAAGATCGCCCGCACGCGCCGCTTCGCGGGCACCGGGAACCGCATTTAAAATCCACGCAATTTTGCTCGCAGAATAATACGCATCCGGAATAAGCCCTGTTCGCGCAACGATTTCGGCGCTTATATGGGCATCGGAGCAAAGCGATTCAATAAGCTCGGTTGTGCGACGGCATTGCCAAACAAGGGCGTTATACACCGGCTTTCCCGTATGACGATCCCAAACAATGGTTGTTTCACGCTGGTTAGTAATACCAATGCTGTCAATTTCATCAATGCTTAACCCTTGAGAAACCAACAATTCGGCAAGAACTTTAAGCTGGCTCGAAAGAATTTCATGGGGATTGTGCTCAACCCATCCAGGCTGCGGAAAATATTGCGGAAAATCGCTCTGAGCCAACCCACACACAGAACCCGCTCGATCAAACAGGATAGCCCGCGATGATGTTGTTCCCTGGTCGAGCGCTATGATGTACTTTTTCATAGGTTAGAGATTTCCTTTAAGCCAATCTAACACATCGTTATATACTCGATAATTGCCCGGCTCATTGAGTACCTCGTGACGCATGCCCGGATAGATACGCACTTCAACCTCATGTGAGCCTTGTTTGCGATACCTATCGGCCACCTGAACAACGCCTTTTCCAAACCCGCCAACAGAATCGTTTTTACCCGCAATAAAAAGCAAGGGAAGCTCAGGCGAAATATCGTACGTTTTAGGAAGAGTAGCTTGAGCACTCAAGCTCGTTAGCGTAGCAAAGCCTCCCGCAGAAAACATCACGCCCGATAAAGGATCGGCATCGTAGGCAGCCACAACGGCAGGGTCAGACGAAATCCAAGCATTTTTTGAAGCTTCTTGAGCAAACGGAAGTGAAAACGACCCAATAATAAGGTTTTCCAACAAAACAGATTTATACTCAGCGCCCTCAACTGCACCAAGCACACGCGCAATGCCGTTTCCCAGATTCGACAAAACCAACGGCTGGTTACCCGTACCGCAAATAATGGCCCCCGCAAGGTTGCTATCAAGTTCGGTGTTATCGCTCAAAGCGCTACGGCATGCCAAATAGCAACGAACAACAAAACTTCCCATAGAATGGCCAAATATAAAGTACGGAATACCTTCGTAACAAGGCTGAACCACCCGACGTACATTATGAGCATCGGCCACCAAAACTTGCGCACCACCCACAAGCGGCATTACTCCTAGAGCATCAGGGCTTTCTACGCTCTTGCCGTGACCAATATGATCATGTCCCACAGCAACAAACCCTTGTTTTGCGAGAAACTGTGCAAAATCATGGTAACGATCGATATGCTCCGCCATGCCATGCACCAACTGCACGATTCCTCGCGGAGCAACACCAACAGGGCTCCAAATTTTTAAATGAAGATTAGAAACGCCATCACATGAAGGAATAGTTTCTTCCATACAAGAAACGCAAGAACACGATGATTGAGAATGCTGTGCTTCTTTTTGTTCTTCTTTACCCATTGTTACTCCCCCTCGTACATTATTTATGATCTGCTTTTAATACCAACGAACGATTATGGTTACTATAATTCCAGCTCAAAGGCTTATGTAGCATGATTTTGATATCAATACTACGTGGCAACTCTTTGCCTTTGGTTGCGCAACATTATCAACATCTCTCTCATGGGTTGATTGCTCACGAAAACGCCTGAATATCGCCAACAGTAATTGCTCCCTCGCGCACCATAACAGGATGCTCACCCGTGCAATCAACAATCGTTGAAGCAATACCACTTTTAACTTCATCATCGTTAAAAGCAAATCCGACTTGGTCAAGCAACTCTGGTGCAATTTCTGCAAACGCCTTGCTTGGCTTTTGACCCGAAATATTGGCAGACGTTGTTGCAATGGGGCACCCAAGATGCTCAATTAATTCCAAAGCGTGAGGGTTTTTTGGCATACGCATACCAATGGTGCCCTCCGTAGAACGAAATGCCTCGGGCACCTCATCGCTCGCCTTTACGATAATCGTAAGCGGCCCTGGCCAAAATGTGCGCGCCAACGTAAGGGCAAATTCCGGAACCACTTTGCCATATTTTGTTAGATCATCCTTGGCGCCAACAAGCCATGCAACAGGTTTTTTTTGGCTTCTTTTTTTAAGCGTATACAAAATTTCAGGGCTTTGAGCATGAGCGACCGAAATGCCCAATCCATACAAAGTATCCGTAGGAAAAATAATAGGTTGCCCCTGTTTGAGGGCTTTAAGAGCCTCTTGAAAAAGATGAGAATTTGCAGCCATAGCTACCTTCTTGCCAAATTGCTATTCCCCCTTATTACAGCCAGGGGCTTTGCAGCATGTTTACTGAGTCTGAAATGAAAATTTTAGCCTACAAAACTTGAATCGTATAGCCCCGAACGAACAAAGACGGCGCGTTAAGGAAGATCTTGGTCGCTTTGCGACCTCTGAGCGACGATGCTGCCAATAAGGGCGTCTTCGAGATTTACCCTATCCGCATTACCTACAGAGATTACCCTAAGTTTTAGCATCCCAAAATGCGAAGCAACGCTTAAAAAGTC
>CAVJWZ010000038.1:0-14083 GCA_963653545.1 uncultured Eubacteriales bacterium
CACATGATAGCGACGGCTCTACCGTAACCTTTATGGCAACGCATTCGCTGCCTACTGCCAAGCAAATGAACTCCACTGGCACCAACACAGGTGGCTGGGCAAGTTCTGAAATGCGCAATATCACGTTCCCTAATTACGTCCAGGCTGGTCTTCCTGAAGATTTAGTGAATGCAGCTAAACTTGTCAACAAGACAACCGCCTATAGAGACTCTGACGCTGCAAGTTGGACCACTTCTACCACCAGCGATAAATTCTGGTTGTTATCTTGCAGCGAACTTTTTGGTGAAAACAAAGTCTCTTACTACAAAAATGAAGGCTCCCAGTATGCTTGGTTTGCATCTAAAAGCATTCAACCAACTAGCGACAATGACGATCTCCAACTCACAATCGGCCGCGCTGGTGCCGACAGCCAGATTTGGTGGGAGCGTTCGCCTCGTGTGACCAACTCCACCATCTTCGGCATGGTGAACGATGGCGGCAATCCGACCAGCACCACCACCTCCGCCAACTCTGCACGTGGCGTTGTCCCCTGCTTCTGCTTCTAATCAGGTAATCACAAAAGGAGAGGGCACCTTAAGAAAAGGCTTTAAGACGAGGCTTAATGTAGACCCATAAAAGCTTTAAGCCTTACTTACCAGTATCAGCTCTTCCGCTTACTTGCGGGGGAGCTGATGGTTTTTTCGCAGATCAAATTATTATCCCGGGCGAATCGGAGGATCTAACCTGAGCATGGAAGGCTCTCCGTGTTTGCAGAACAGCAATCACAGAGAGCTCTTGGCAAACACTTCAAGATACTCAAATTAAGGTAATGCTCTTGGCAAACATCTTAGGACGCTAAATTAGGATAAGGCAAATACTTCGAAGTGCTAACAATGAGGGTAATACGGCCCTTTCTCGGTTACGCTTTGAAATCACGCTCTCAAGGTGCGCCAAGGTGTTGTTGACGCATCAGCATCTCTGCCACCTTTGTGAGATTTAGCAATCCGAGTGGTGCAGTTTACTTACTTTGCGTTATACTGCTCTGGTTGCTATGACAAAGACAGTGCAACAGTGTGTTCGTTTTTCAGAGAGGGCTCACTTTAGCTGAAAAAGCCTAAACGAATATGTTGCAATTCCCTTTATCAGCAATGCGCTTAACGCAGGGGCACACGGTGGTTGTGCATGGTATATGCTGCTCATCGTTGTTGGCTGGATGTTAGTAGGCGCATCGGTTGCTTTTCCGAAATAAAGCATAATGAGTGGGTAGCTTGCTTTAGGTGTTCAATGTTTACGTGCGCCAAGCAGCAAGTTGCCAATCAAGGTGGTACCACGGGAGCCTTTCTCGTCCTTGTTATAAGGATAAGAAAGGCTCTTTTTTTTTTATGAGAAAGGTAATGGCATGTCGGTTATTGAAGAAATTCAATCGCTTCACAAAGAAACACTTGCTGCTATTTCGGGTGCAGCTAATTCTGATGCGCTTGAAAAAATTCGCGTGGGTGTAGTAGGAAAATCGGGCTCGCTTACTGGCTATTTGCGCTCGATGGGCCAAATTGCTGCAGATATGCGCGCAACGGTTGGTAAATCGGTTAATGCCGCGCGCAACGAGATTGAAGCTGCTCTTGAGGCAAAGAAAAAAGAGCTTGCCGCCGCAGAGCTTGAACAATCTATGGCTGCTGGTGCATTTGACATTACGCTTCCTGGTCGCTCGCAGCAAATGGGAACTCGCCATTTAATCAATGCAATTAGCGATGAAATTTCCGAGATTTTTTTAGGGTTGGGTTATACGGTAGCAACAGGGCCAGAGGTTGAAACCGATTGGTATAACTTTACCGCGCTTAATGCTCCGGCCGATCATCCTTCGCGCAGCATGCAAGATACCTTTTATGTTCGGGATATGTCGGGCGATACCGCAGCGGTTCGCGGTGAATCGGATGTGTTGTTGCGCACGCAAACCTCAGGCGTTCAGGTACATGTTATGGAAGATCAAGAGCTTCCTATTTACATTATTGCCCCTGGTAAGGTGTACCGCCGCGATGTGGCTGACCCAAGCCATCTTCCTCAATTTACTCAGTGCGAGGGTTTGGTGGTTGATAAAAATATCACGTTTGGCGATCTCAAGGGCACACTTGAATATTTTTGCAAGCAAATGTTTGGTCCAGATCGCAAAACGCGCTTTCGTGCTCACTTTTTTCCGTTTACGGAGCCTTCTGCCGAAGCCGATGTGAGCTGTGGTGTTTGCGGCGGCACAGGCCATACGCATGACGGAGAGCGCTGTCGTATGTGCAAGGGTACTGGCTGGCTTGAAATTTTAGGGTGCGGCATGGTTGACCCTAACGTTTTGCGCATGTCAGGGATAGACCCTGAGGTGTATTCGGGCTTTGCCTTTGGCGTTGGTATTGAACGTGTGGCTTGCCTGAAATATAACGTCCCCGATCTGCGTATGCTTCTTGAAGGAGATATGCGCTTCCTTCGTCAGTTTTAATTGCGAGTGCATTTACTGCAGGTTGCAAGCGAGTTGTAATCGCGGATGCAGGTATCACAGCTTGCAAGCGCAGAGTTGAACAATTTTGCTCATTGGTAGAAAGAGATAAATATGAAAGTATCTTTGAAATGGTTGCGTGAATATGTTGAAGTCCCTTCAGATTTGGACGCTTTTTGTGATCGGCTTGATTTAACTGGTACGGGAGTTGAGGGCGTTGAGCGAACGGGCGATGCATTTCACAAGGTGGTAACAGGCCAAGTTCTTGAAAAAACCGCGCACCCCGATTCTGATCACATGTGGGTTTGCAAGGTGAGTGTAGGGGAGTGCAATGTGGATGATCAGGGCAATCCTTCTCCACTACAAATTGTTTGTGGCGCTCAAAACTTTAACCAGGGTGATCATATTGTGATAGCGCTGATTGGTGCGGTTTTGCCCGGCGACGTTAAGATCAAAAAATCAAAACTTCGTGGCGTGGTAAGTTATGGCATGAACTGCTCAGCCAGAGAGTTAGGCATTGGCTCCGACCACGAAGGCATTATGATTTTGCCTGAAGATGCACCTCTTGGTATGCCCTTTGCCGATTATATGCAGCTGGCAGATACCGTGCTTGATTTAGAAATTACCCCTAATCGTCCCGATTGTTTGTCGATGGTGGGCATGGCGCGCGAAGTTGGTGCTATGTATGCCAAAGATTTTAGCAACCCGCTTGAGAAGATGGAACAAGCGCTCGTTGAAGAGGGCGCTTCGGTTGACGAACTTGCTACGGTAACCATTGCCGATGAAGATCGGTGTGCTCGCTATAGTGCGCGCGTTATCAAAAATGTAGTGGTTGGTCCAAGCCCCGATTGGTTGGCGGAGCGCGTGGTAGCTGCTGGTGCTCGCTCTATCAACAACGTGGTTGATGTAACAAATTATATTTTGTTTTTATTTGGGCAGCCGCTGCATGCGTTTGACTATGACAAGCTGGCAGACAACTCAGGTAAAGCCAATATTGTTGTTCGTGCTGCTGGCGAGGGCGAGCATTTTACTACGCTCGATGGCACTGAGCGTGTATTAACCTCCGATATGACTGTTATTGCAACGCCTCAAAATGCGGTTGCGCTTGCAGGCGTTATGGGTGGCTTGGATTCTGAAGTAACCGAGCAAACCACCACCGTTTTATTGGAAACAGCAACGTTTAACCCGGGTCATACCTCACGCACCAGTCGCAACCTTGGTTTGATTTCAGAGTCTTCTATGCGCTATGAACGCGGCGTGGATGATAACCCTATTGAGCACATTGCCGCTGCGGCAGCACAGCTTCTTGCTGAAGTTTCTGGCGGTGTGGTAGCGCCTGGTATTGTTGATGTCTGGAATAAAAAAACACAGCCTGTTGAGCTTACCTTTCGCATCAAGCGCTTCCAAAATATGATGGGGCATGAAATCCCACGGGAATTTATTGTTGATACGCTTGTGCGATTAGGCTGTGATGTTTCGGGCGAGGGCGAAGAACTTGCGGTAATTGCTCCAACGTTTCGCCCCGATCTTGAGCGCGAGATTGATTTATATGAAGAAGTGTTGCGCCTCTATGGTATGGATCGCATTCCGGCAACGCTGCCCGCTGGGCGCGAGCGCGTGGGTGTTCGCAGCGAGGCTGAGCAAATGGTATCGCGCATTAACGATACCTTGCGTGCGTCAGGGATGAATGAAACCATGACTTACTCATTTGCCGACCCCGATGAACTCAACAAACTTCGCATGAACACTGAAGGCATGGGTGTTGCAGTTGAATTACTCAATCCATTAAATGCAGAGCAATCGGTAATGCGTCAATCGATTATTCCGGGGCTTTTACGCTCGGTTGCCTACAATCAAAGCCGTGGCGTGCATAATGTTCAGCTTTACGAGATGGGTGTGGTATTCTTTGGCGCCGAAGGAAAGAAAACCCCCAAAGAAAAGCAACGTGTTGCAGGTGTTTTGGCGGGCTCGATGAAAGATGCTACGTGGAATCAGCCCTCAGTTGCCTTTGACTTTTTTGATGGCAAGGGCGTTATTGAAAATCTTGTTCGAGAGCTTGCTTTGCCAAAGGTTCGTTTCAGGGTGCTCGAGGCCACCCATTTACAACCAGGACGTGCGGCTGAGGTTCTTTCTGGAGGAACTTCGCTTGGATGGGTTGGCGAAATTCATCCGCTTGCTGTTGAGGCATTTGGTGCGAGTGCGCCTGTGGTGGCTTTTGAGCTTGATATGCATGCCCTAATAACCTGTGCTCGCGCTGCCCGTGATTATGTAGATGTTCCTCTGTTCCCGGCGGTAACCATGGATGTTGCGTTTGTTGTTGACGAAGAAGTTACCCATGAAAAGCTTATGCAGTGCATGAAGTCTGCAGGCGGAAAGCTGCTTGATAGCGTTGCTTTGTTTGATGTGTATCGCGACGAAAAGCGCCTTGGCGCGCATAAGAAGTCTATGGCATATGCTCTTGAATATCGCGCTCCTGATCGTACCCTTACCACTGAAGAGGTTGATAAGCAGCATGCGCGCTTGATTAAGAAAGTGTGTGGCGCAACAGGGGCCGAAATTCGTGCCTAGCGTATAAGCTTGTTTGGGAGATCATATGGTAAAAAAGAAAGCGTTAATTTCTGCCGACGGTACCCCGTATACTCCTTGGCAAAGGCGAACACGTTACATGTGCTTTGCTCTTATTGTTTGGGCGCTTGTTGAAATTGGAACAGGGGCAGGGTTTTTAACTGCCATTAAGATTGGAGCCATCGATACCAGCTCTTGGATCCCAGGGCTGGTATTTGGCCCTGGGACGCTTGTGAGCGGCGCGGTCAATTTGTTTGTTGCAATTTGCGGCATCATTGGTGCACGTAACCCCAAGCATATTACGATATTTTTTTGGGGCGTTATTGGTAATACCGTGCTTTTGTCGTGGCAGGTTGCAAGCAATTGGTCGGTTGGTGTAACCGACCCGTACACGGTTGCCTCATTGCTTATTTCGTTTGCTTTTGCTGTTTGCGCATGGAATGTTCGAGGTCAAACAGGGTATTTTGACAACCATCCACATCCTGGCGATGATGAAGCTTTTTAATTCAGAAGCTTTTTGTGGTTAGATTGCTTATTCTTCTACGATTTCAACAAGGGTGATTTCAAAATTTAAATCTTTGCCAGCCATTTCATGGTTTAAATCAAAGGTAACAAATTCTTCGGTTACGGCTTCAACTCTAACGGGCATGGGTTGTCCGCCAGGACCTTGCAAATAAACCGTTTGACCAACGGGGAGTTTGTCGGCATCGGGGATGCTATTGGTGGGAATTCGCTGAACGAGTGATTCGTCGCGCTCACCATAGGCATCGGCAGCAGGGATGTGAACGTTTTTAGTTTCGCCAACTTCCATTTCGTTTACGGCAGCATCAAAACCGGCAATCATCTGACCGGCCATGCATACAAACTCTAAGGGTTCTCCGCGCTCTACCGAAGAATCAAAGACGGTTCCATCATCGAAGGTTCCTGTGTAATGTGCGCGAACTCGTTTTCCCTCGTTGCTCATAGGGTAATTCCTTTCATCGGGAGATTTGCAAAATCTTTATAAAGTTTCAACCGCTAGGCTTTTGCTGCAACTGCAACTGAAGACAACCGGCAAGGTGCATCGTATTATACGGCACTAGTCAGCTTCAAGCGGGGTATGAAGCATATTCCTCATAAACTTGAGCGCATTCAGGGGTGCAAGGATGTTGCGTTTGGTTGCGGCGCGACCTTTCAGAATGTTGGGGCTTTGCTGGGCGTTTCTGTGACAGGAGTGTGAAATGTGATCGCATTTACATCCAACAAGGGAAGTTTATTGAATAAAAGGAGTATCCTTTAAGCGTCTATCTAAAAAATGATACGGGAAAGGTTTGACATGGCTTTGCGAGTAGGAATCGTAGGTGCTGCAGGGTTTGCTGGAGCCGAATTGGTGCGAATCTGCTCTCGTCATCCTGAGTTTGATCTAAGCGTTATCACTTCTAATTCAGATGAAGGTCAGCCCATTGCCGAGCTTTATCCCGCGCTTATTGGATACACCAATTTGGTGTTTTCTTCACACGATAATCCTGCGTTGTTTGATTGCGATATTGTTTTTATGGCAACTCCTCACACGGTTGCTATGAGTATGGTTCCGCATTTGCTGGAAAAGGGTGTTGCGGTTTTTGATCTTTCGGCTGATTATCGTCTCAAAAACAAGGCGGTGTATGAGGCATGGTATGGCGTTGCGCACACCTCATCTGCTCTTCTCGATATTGCGGCGTTTGGTTTGCCTGAGATAACTGCCGAGGAGCTTATGCGTGCTCAGCACTCGTTTACCGCCCGAGAAAAAACCCTGGTGGCTTGTGCGGGTTGTTATCCAACGGCTACCTCGTTGGCGGCGTTTCCTGCTATTGGCTTGAGTGAAGGCCTTGTGGTGGTGGATGCTATTTCGGGCGTTACGGGAGCGGGGCGTAGCGCTAATCAGCGTACTCATTTTTGTAGCGCTAATGAGAATTTTGAAGCCTATGGTGTGGGGAGTCATCGTCATACGCCAGAGATTGAGCAAATTTTAGGTATTGAAAATCGTCTC
This sequence comes from uncultured Eubacteriales bacterium, assembly GCA_963653545.1. Taxonomy (GTDB): domain Bacteria; phylum Actinomycetota; class Coriobacteriia; order Coriobacteriales; family Eggerthellaceae; genus Anaerotardibacter. The sequence continues at coordinate 7,032 of CAVJWZ010000038.1, forward strand.
GTGTTTACTCCTCATTTAGCGCCAGCTTCTAGAGGGTTGCTTTCTACGGTGGTACTGCAACTGAGCGCCGCTGCCCAGCAGCTTTCGCTTGAAGAAATACATGAGCGCTATGTTAAAGCTTACCAAGAAAGCCCCTTTGTTGAAGTGCTTCCTTTAGGGCAAATGCCAAAAACTTCTTCGGTTGTTGGCACCAATAAAGCTCATATTGGCCTTGCACAACACAAAACAACCAAGGCGTTAATTGCTGTTGGCGCTATTGATAATTTAGTGAAAGGGGCAGCTGGTCAGGCTGTTCAGTGCGCCAATATTGTTTGTGGGTTTGATGAGGCACTTGGGCTTGATACTGTTGGAATGCCAGTATAAGGCGCTAAAAAGCCACAATGACAGGGAATACAATGAATAACGCAATGAGTTTTATAGAGAGTATAGAAAACATACCTAATGGCGGCGTAACCAGCGCAAAAGGGTTTTGTGCTGGCGGAATTCATGCGGGGTTTCGCAAAGAGCCAACACGGCTTGATATGGCGCTCGTCGAATCCGATGAGCTTTGTTGCGCTGCGGCAACGTTTACGCAAAATGTTTTTTGTGCAGCTCCGGTAATTGTTTCGCGCGAGCATTTAGATGGCGTTGGCTATGGCACTGCACGGGCTGTTGTTGTTAATTCTGGCACGGCAAATGCTGCAACGGGAATTCCTGGTTTAGAAACCGCCCGTGAATCGTGCGAGATCGTCGGTGAGGCAATAGGGTGTGCAAAAGAGGATGTTTTAGTTGCTTCAACAGGGGTTATAGGGCAGCTTCTTAATGTTGAGCCCTTTAAAATAGCTATCTCACAGCTTCATAAAAATGCAAGCGTTGAAGGCGCCACGGATGCGGCGCGTGCCATTATGACCACCGACACGGTTTCTAAAGAGTATGCCGTGCGCTATATTTCGCAAGATCCAACCTATAAAGGCGTTGAATTTCGCGTTGGGGGAATGGCTAAGGGCTCGGGGATGATTATGCCTAATATGGCAACCATGATTGCCGTTCTTACCACCGATGCTCCCATAAAGCCAAACGTGCTGCATCGGGCCTTGGTTGCTTCGGTGAATCAAAGCTTTAACAAGGTTACCGTTGATTCCGATACGTCAACTAACGATACCTGTTTTTTGCTCGCTTCGGGTAAGGCATGCAAAGCAGGCAGCGCTTCTTTTGAAGAAGATTCAATTGCCTATGCAGAATTTTGCCAAGCCCTTGATGAGGTAACGCAGCATCTTGCACGCATGATGGCACGCGATGGAGAGGGCGCCACCAAGCTGGTAGAGGTTACGGTTCGCGGTGCACAAAATGCCGAAGAGGCCGATTTGGCAGCGCGCACGGTTGCAAATTCTCCGCTTGTTAAAACTGCTATTTTTGGGCACGACGCCAATTGGGGGCGCATTGCGGGGGCGCTTGGAAGATCGGGCGCGCATTTTAAGCAAGAAAACGTCTCGATTGATATTATGGGAATTCCCGTTTGCCGCAATGGTTTAACGGTGCCTTTTGACGAGGAAGAGGCTCTGCGACGATTCGAGCTTCCAGAAATTATTCTGGAAGCGGATTTAGGTGCAGGTCAGGCTGAAACAACGGTTTGGACATGCGATTTTTCATATGATTACGTCAAAATAAACGGAGATTACAGGACTTAACATGAAATACGCTAAAGATAGACAACTCACTTCTTCACACACGGCTGAAGTTCTTATTGAGTCGTTTCCTTGGATTAAAAATATTACGGGTAAAACGGTTGTTATTAAATATGGCGGTGCTGCCATGGTTGATGAACAGTTGCGCAGCGCTGTTATGGCAGATATTGTTATGCTCAAAATTATGGGGGTAAACCCGGTTATTGTTCATGGTGGGGGAGCGGCAATAACTGAGAATATGAATCGTTGGGGCTTAGACGTTGAATTTAAGCATGGGCAGCGCGTTACTACCGATGAGGCAATGGATGTGGTAAAAATGACGCTCATTGGCAAGGTAAACGAAGAGTTGGTGCTTGCCATGAACGCTCACGGAAATTTAGCCGTTGGAGTAAACGGTGCCGATGCGGGCACTATTGTTGCTCGGCAAAAATCAGAAGAACTCGGTCGCGTTGGCGAGGTAACAGAGGTTGATCCTTCCTATATCAATGCGCTTATCGCGGCAGATTACGTGCCTATTATCGCTTCGGTTGGTAAAGGAACAGACGATGGCTCCTTCAACATCAATGCTGATGTGGCAGCTTCGGCAATTGCTGCTGCTATAGGTGCGCATAAAATAATCTTTCTCACCGATGTTGATGGCTTTTATGAAGATTTTGATGATAAAGACACCCTTGTTTCTAAAATGACGCTTGATGAAACGCGCGAAATGCTTTCTGCAGGAGTGGTAAGCAAAGGGATGATTCCAAAGCTTCAATCGTGCGTTGAATCTCTTGAGGCAGGAGTTCCGCGTGCTCACATAATCAATGGCACCAAGCCCCATTCAATTTTGATTGAGCTTCTTACTTCGGTTGGTGCAGGTACGCTCATTTATCATACGGGCGAGCTCACCAAAGACGAAATGCGTCCGTTAGGACATTTGGCTTCTCGTTTGAGCGAAAACCTTTAGAATTTCTTGAATATGAGAAAGGATTCTCCATGGGATTTGAAGAAGAAAAAAAACTTGATGAACGCTTTTTAATGCATACCTTTTCCCGCAAGCCGGTGCTTTTGGTAGAAGGTTCTGGCATGGAAGTAACCGACGATACCGGTAAAACCTATCTCGATTTTATTGCTGGCATTGGAGTTAACAGCTTAGGGCATTGCCACCCCGCTGTTTCTGACGCTATTGCTGAACAGGTAAAAAAGCTTATTCATGTAAGCAATTACTACTACATTGAAAAACGTGGCGAGGTTGCGCAGTTGCTCTCCGACATGCTCAACGAAACCATTCCTACCTTTTTTCGCGCTCCTTGGAAAACCTTTTTTTGCAATTCTGGGGCAGAGGCAAATGAATGTGCTATTAAACTTGCTCGTCTTTGGGCAAAAAAAGAGGGCAGCGGCGGTAGTTTGATTATCTCGCTCGATAACAGCTTTCATGGTCGCACGCTTACTACCTTGGCAGCAACGGCGCAGCCTGCAAAACAGGAAGCATTTAAACCGTTGCCTGGCGGCTTTATTCATGTTCCCCGTAACGATTTAGAAGCAATGCGTAAGGCATTTCTTGCTCATCCTGGCGAGATCGCGGGCGTTATCGTTGAGCCTATCCAGGGTGAATCGGGCGTTCATCCTTGTGATGGTGATTATTTATTTGATGTTCTTAAGATTGCCCGCAGAAATGGCGCGGTCCTTATTTGCGATGAGGTGCAATCGGGCATTTATCGCTGCGGCGAATATCCCTTTGCGCATCAAACGGCAGGAATTTCTCCCGATATTGTTACCTGCGCTAAAGGTATTGCATCAGGTTTTCCGATGGGCGCTTGCGTTGCGCGTATGGAGGTAGCAGAGGCATTTGAGCCGGGCGATCACGGTAGCACTTTTGGCGGTAGCAATTTGGCTATGGCGGCAGCCTATGCAACGCTTACCACGCTTAAAAAGGGTTCGTTTGCTGAAGATGTTCAAGAATTGGGCTTTTATTTTGGCGATGAACTCTTAAAGCTTGAGGGCATCACCGAGGTTCGCGGCAGCGGCCTTATGGTGGGTGCGGATGTTGAAGAGGGTATCGATGCTCATAAGGTGGTAGAGGCAGGCCTTGAAGCAGGGTTTTTGCTCAATGCGACCAGCGAGCACACGTTGCGTTTCCTTCCGCCGCTCATTTGTACAAAGAAAGAAATTGACGCGCTCATCAAGGCGCTTCCTGCTTTGCTTGAAGCGGCGCGCTCCTAACGATACGATTAGTGGCGCGTGCTTTGCGTAAGTAAGTTTTGCCACCAGGCAGGTGCGTTGCGGTTGGCAAACAGAGCAGGCGTGAGAGCGCCCGTGCATGCACTGGTTGCTTGTATGTAAGCAAATAACAAAAGGTTTATAACAAAACGGTTATAGTAGATACGTAACCCTAAAGAAAGGTAAGAGAATGGCTAAGGATAAATGTGTTTTGGCTTATTCTGGTGGCTTGGATACATCTGTGTGTCTCAAATGGCTTCAGGATGAAAAAGGCCTTGATGTAATTGCAGTTGTTGGTGAAGTTGGCCAAGAACACGAAGGGCTTGAAGCTGTTCGCCAGCGCGCTCTTTCGGTTGGCGCCCTTGATTGCATCATTGCCGATATGCGCGATGTTTTTGTAAACGATTATCTTACCAAGGCTCTTGCCGCTAATGCGCAGTTTGAGAATAAATATCCTTTGGTTTCTGCTCTTTCTCGCCCGCTGATTTCTAAATACTTGGTTGATGCGGCGCATAAATATGGGGCAAAATACATTGCTCATGGCTGCACAGGCAAAGGTAACGATCAGGTTCGCTTTGAAACATCTATTCAAGCGCTTGACCCTTCTATTGAGATTATTGCCCCTGTTCGCGAGTGGGATTTGCATACCCGTCAAGAAGAGATGGATTGGGCAGTTGCTCATGGGGTAGAGGTTCCAACCACCAAATCAAAGCCGTATTCTATTGATGATAATCTTTGGGGCCGCGCCATTGAATGTGGTGTTTTGGAAGACCCGATGAATCGTCCACCTCTTGATATTTACACCATGACAACCGATCCTGAAAAGGCTCCCGATAAGGCACTTGAGGTTGAGGTTGAATTTAAGGCCGGCGTTCCTTGTGCTCTTGATGGTAAAGAGATGTCATATCTTGCCATTATTGAGAAAATGAACGAAATTGCAGGCTCAAATGGGTTTGGCCGCATTGATATGATTGAAAATCGCATGATTGGCGTTAAGAGCCGCGAATGCTATGAAGCTCCTGGTGCTTTGGCGCTCATCCAAGCTCACCGTGCACTGGAGGATATGTGCCTTGAGCGTGAGGTGTTGCGCTACAAGCTCCACATTGAGCACGATTGGGCAACGCTGGTTTATAACGGTCAGTGGTTCTCTCCCCTAAAGCACGCATTTGATGCATTCCTTTCAACCACTCAGCAATGCGTGACGGGTCTTGTTCGCTTGAAGTTTTATAAGGGAACCTGCACGGTAACCGGTCGCAAGAGCGATTTTTCTTTGTACGATTACGGTTTGGCTACCTATGATGCGGCAGATACCTTCAATCATGCTGCAGCTAAAGGCTTTATTGATTTATATGGTTTGTCCACTAAAGTTTGGGCAAAAAATCGTCGTGCGCAGGGCGTTACCGACGGCGAGGAGTAACCTATATGGCACTGTGGTCAGGGAGATTTGAACAGCCAGTAAGCGAATTTACCCAAGAATTTGGCGCATCGCTTCCTGTTGATAAGGCAATGTATCATCAAGATATTGCAGGCTCGCGCGCTCATGCACGCATGCTTGCAATTCAAGGTGTTATTTCAGCAGAAGATGCGCAAAAGATCATCGAGGGCTTAACCGATATTGAAAACCGCATTGATGCGGGTGATTTTGTTTTCGATATCAACGATGAAGATATTCATATGGCTATTGAAAAGGTTCTTACCGAAGCTATTGGCGATGCTGGTGCGCGCTTGCACACGGGCCGCTCTCGTAACGACCAAGTAGTAACCGATGCGCGCCTCTATGCTAAAGAGCTTGCGCGTGAGTTAATGGTTGCTAACGTTTCTTTGCGTGAGGCTTTATTTGAGGCGGCTGAAAAATACTTTGGTGTAATTCTTCCTGGCTACACCCATATGCAACATGCGCAGCCCGTGTTGCTTTCGCATCATTTTATGGCATATTTTTGGATGTTCTCGCGCGATTTTAAGCGTTTGAGCGCTGCTTTGGATGCTGCTGATATGAATCCGTTAGGTTCTGCCGCTTTGGCGGGAACTACCTATCCGCTTGATCGCGAACAAACCACAAAAGAGCTTGGGTTTGCAGAAGTAATTCCCAATTCGCTCGATGCGGTATCCGATCGCGATTTCTTGCTCGATTTAAATTATGCCTGCAGCGTATCGATGATTCATCTTTCGCGCTTGTGTGAAGAGATTATTTTATGGTCAACCTCAGAATTTGGTTTTATCACGCTTTCCGATTCGTACTCTACAGGTTCTTCCATTATGCCGCAAAAGAAAAACCCCGATTTTGCCGAGCTTATTCGCGGTAAATCGGGCCGTGTGGTGGGAGATTTGGTCGCTCTTTTGGTAACCATGAAATCGCTTCCTTTGGCTTACAACAAAGATTTGCAAGAAGACAAAGAAGGCGCTATGGATGCGGCAAAAACACTCTATGATTGCATGGTTTGTGCAAAAGGTATGATTGCCACCATGAGCATCAATCAAGATGCCATGGACGAGCAGGCTAAAAAAGGTTATTTGGCTGCTACCGATGTTGCAGATTATCTTGCCAAAAAGGGTATGCCGTTTCGCAAGGCACATGAAGTAGTGGGGCATCTTGTGTTGCTTTGCGATAAGCGTGGGTGCGATTTGAGCGATCTTTCTTTAGAAGATTTTCAGGCAGAAAGTAAGCTGTTTGAGCAAGATATCACTCAAGCGCTCGACCTTGAAAGCATTGTAGCTGCCCGCACCACCTTTGGCGGAACAGGTCATGCCGCAGTAAAAGAGCAAATGGAGCAAGCAAAAATGCTGCTTGATGCTAATACAGAAACGCTTGCTTTGTAATGAGTATTGAGGCTGTATAGTAGTAGCGCTTGAAGCAAGGAATATCGAGCCAATTATGGCAGTCTCTCTACTGTTCGTCTGCCCGTAATGCAGATAGGGTAAATCTCGAAGACACCCGCTCGGCTACCGCTCGTTTGTGCATACTCACAAACTCGCTATGCGCCTCACTCCATCATTCCGTTTTATACTTTGCGGCTTTTCTAAACGAAAAGCCTTGTAACAGAAAATGCTGAGTGCTTCTCGATTACCCTATCCACATTACGGACAGCGTCACACTCAGAGGTCGCAAAGCCTAACTTTTGCAGTTAAAAAGGCTGTTTTTACTACTGTGATCAGGTAAAACAGCCTTATTTTCTTGTATATTTTCTGTAG
>CAVJWZ010000039.1:0-13931 GCA_963653545.1 uncultured Eubacteriales bacterium
GGTGTGAATCATACGATAAAGGTGAGTTCCCTAAAGGAGAGAGAACAGTCGGCGGCGCAGGTAAGATTAAAGAGCCAGTCGCAGCTGGCTCTTATTTTTTCTTTCCTTCACCATTCTTTTGCTTTAGTCTAAATTCTCGCCATAATTCAAGTAAAAAACTTAGCGCTTTGAGAACTGAGGACGCTTACGAGCTTTCTTAAGACCGTACTTCTTACGTTCAACCATACGAGAGTCGCGCGTTAAGAAGCCTGCACGCTTAAGCTCTGCACGATATTCGCCTGCCTCAAGAAGAGCACGAGCAATACCGTGACGCAAAGCGCCAGCCTGACCAGTAACGCCGCCGCCGTTGCAGCGAGCGATTACGTCAAAATGATCTTTAGTATCAGTTACAACAAAAGGAGCAGTTGCATAGTCAACAAGCGACTGGCGACCAAAAAACTCAGCGCCTTCGCGACCGTTAACGGTAACCTTGCCCGTACCAGGAACGATACGAACGCGAGCAACAGCATTCTTTCTGCGGCCTGTGCCGTAATAAATTGCTTCGCCTGCCATTAGTTATCCTCCATCTTGATCTCACGAGGCTTTTGAGCCATATGCGGATGCTCTGCGCCAGCATATACCTTAAGCTTTTTAGCCATTGCACGACCGAGCGTGTTTTTAGGAAGCATGCCCTTTACCGCATGCTCAATAACGCGCTCTGGATGCTTTTCCATGGCTTCCTGGAAAGTCTCGCTCTTGAGCCCTCCTGGATAACCGCTGTGGCGATAATATTCTTTATCGGTGGCTTTTGCACCCGTGACACGAATTTTATCAGCGTTGATAATTACAACGAAATCACCCGTATCAACATGAGGGGTATATTGTGGCTTATGTTTGCCCTTTAAAATGTGGGCAGCCTTAGATGCCACGCGACCAAGCACCTGATCTTGGGCATCAATAAGAAGCCACTCGCGCTCAACTTCGTTGGGCTTTGCGTAGTATGTCTTCACAGTGTTCCTCCAAATAAGTAACAGTGTTCTGTTTGTTTTCAAAAGTTGCTCTTTGTTTAAACGCGCGGGATCCTACTCCGCTTATTCCTTTTCATCGTATGGAGTGCTGCCCTTTGTAAGCTCTGGACCAACTTATAAAAAGCTCAACGTTCACCTTTGAAAAAGAGTTCAAACCACAAGCACACACGGGGCTTTTGAAAGCGAACCTTTGTAGTTTATAGTGCGTCTTATGTATGTGTCAACAAAAACACCGCCAACACTTACAACACCCGCGAATTCTTCATGATTCATTTTTATATCGTTTTATGCGCAAACCGTCTTTGGCTATTTGGTTACTGAGCACTAAGAACTTCAACCAAATCTCTCGGCGTAAGAGCGGCTACTGTTGATTTTTCAATGAGAGCCTTGTCGTTTGTTGTTAAATAATCTGCTTGAGCTCGCTGGGCTGATGCAAGAATCATATTATCTTCCAAATCCCAATTGAATGTACGATATTTTGCAGCAAGCCATATATCAGACTCATCAGCACCAACCGCAGTTGCAAATTCTCGCATATTATCGATACAAGCCCAAGCAATATTGCGAAAACACGCAATCTCAGTTTTATCAACTATAGCCCCAACTGAGCGCGCATTACGCTTGAGCTCCATAATGAGGAGCGCAAATACATCCTGAAGCGCACCTACCGGATACAAAAACAAAGCCTGAGCACAGTGTCCAACCTTAAAAAGTTTAACAGCGTCAGAACATCCAGGACGAAATCCTAAGTAAGCATCAAGCCATACATTAGTATCAACAAGAATTTTTACGTTTCCTTCTTGCTCTAATGCCCTCATAGCAAACCTCGACTAGAGTAGCGATCTTCTAAAGCAAGTTCAATAAGCTCAGCATCTGATATTGGTGTATATGTTTTTGCCGATAAAAAAATCCCCTGCGAAGAAAGCTCACCTTCTGCAATTGACGGGCCAGGTAAAGAAGGCTTTTTTGCTTCAAAAGAATTGCCGCAAAATAAAAGCTTATTGATTTGTGAAAGCCCTTCCCCTCGATCTGCTGCTTTTTCCCATAAAGCGCGAACTGCCTCAGTTGGTGTGACGCCAATACTTGCAAAGGCTTCATTTCCTCGCTGCTTTACATCGTTTGGAATTCGGATATTCATTTGTACTGCTTTAGCTTGCATGTAAGCCTCCTAGCTATACTGTATAGCTAGTATAGCATTATCGTGCTTACTTTTGACACTACCCCTGCCCGATTACTCTTTTTGCAAAGGTACAAAATGACAAAAAACGAGACCTAGAGCATTAAGCAATCAGAATTATTTTCTGTTACGAAGGTAAAGAATATTAAGCCCGTGAAGCGTGAGATTATCCACGCATTCATCGATGGTTTTTGAAAGCGATTGAATGAGTTTTGCATGAGACCCCGCAGCAATTACCTGCGTTTTATAGCCAAGCTCTGCCCACATCATCTCGACAAGACCATCAATGCGCGCAACCTCACCCATAACCGCGCCTGCTCGCACCGATTCTTTAGTTGATTTTGCAATAACATTTATGGGCGCTCCAACTTCAATAACAGGAATTTTTGCAGCAACATTGCTGAGCTCACGAACCGAAACTTCAAGCCCTGGCGCAATTACCCCACCAACAAATTCGCCCTTATCATTAATAACCTCAAAAGTAGTGGTAGTTTCCATGTTTATAACAATAAGCGGACCAGCATATTTACTCCGTGCAGCTACCGCATTAGCAATACGATCGGCGCCAATTTCTGAAGGGTCGCTATACCCAAGTTTGATACCCGTTTTTAACCCTGGCCCCACCACTAAAGGCTGCCTTTCACATTCGATATGTAAGGCAGAAATCCATTTTTCGGTAACGGTGGGCACCACCGAAGCAATGATGCCATCAGCCGGCTTTTTGAACGATTCATCTTTTAAAGAAGCGGCAAAGGTCATGAGCACAGTTTGAACTTCGCTCACCGTGGTAGAAGCAGGCGTAGTAACAACCCAAGTTGCTTCTAGGCGCTTACCCCGAAACAAGCCCAACTTGGTAACCGTATTACCAATGTTAACAGCCAATATTGCCTTGTTTTCGCTCATTGTTTCTTCACGCTTTACCATAACAAGTCCTTATGAGCGTTATTATTTTTCCTGATCAGAGGGCTGATCAGAAGATTGGCTGGAAGGCGATTTTGCGGTTTGCTCTTTTGTATCGCGCAAGCGCTTTCCACGAGGATTATAGTGATGGAGAAGAACGGGCTGAAGCAAACGAAGCTTAATAATGCCGTAGCCAGTTATTACTGCAATAACAATAAAGATAATGATGCGAGCCCATCCGCTTAATTCGGTAACTAAAACCGCACAAAGAGCAAGCGCAGCCGTCCATGCCCACATAATTAAAACAGTTGCACGCTGCGTAAAGCCTGCCTCAAGCAAGCGATGATGAATGTGCCCGCGATCAGCCTCATCAACAGGTCGATGAGCACGCTTTCTGCGAATAATAGCCAAAGCGGTATCGATAATAGGAACTCCTGCTGCAAGAATAGGCACCAACAAAGAAACAAAAAGGGCCGAGCGTGCCACAGCAAAAAGCGAAACAACGCCCAATAAAAAGCCCAAGAGCAACGCTCCTGAATCGCCCATAAAAATAGAAGCAGGGTTGAAGTTATAGCGCAAAAACCCTACGCATACCCCCAATAAAACAATGCTCATTACCGCCGCATCGGGGCGCCCCGTTAAAACAGAAAAAATAAAAATGGTTGCTGCAGAAATAGCAGTAATACCCGCCGCTAAACCATCAAGCCCATCAATCAAATTGATAACATTAGCAAATGCCACCAAATAAAAAACGGTGATGGGATATGCCAACCAACCAAATTCGATATATCCCTCGCCAAAGGGATTGCGAATATCAGAAAGCAAAACGCCCGATGCAGCAACAATGCACGCAGCAACAACTTGACCTATGAGCTTTGGCTTGGGTTTAAGGTCAAGAACATCATCAAGGGCACCCACAAAAAAGATGAGCAGAACGCCCAAAATAACACCAATGTAATTGACCTCTAAATCGGGATGCCCAACAAACGGATTCATCCAACCAAAAAAAGTAACCCCCAAAAAAAGAAGCGCCATAGCAATAGCCAAACCGCCCAAAAGCGCAATACCGCCCATACGAGGAATAGGACGCATATTAACACGACGCTCGCTCGGGTAATCAATGGCATCAAAATGTATAGCTATGCGTTTTGCAACAGGCACCAACAAAATTGTTGATACTCCCGCAACAACAAATAAGACAACGCACTCAAGCCAATTCATTTGCTTACTCCTTGTTGAGCTTGTTGAACTTGCTGAGCGCTATTGCCTTTTTTATTAAAGAAGTTCTTTTTCACGTTCTTTTTCACGTAACTACAATCTATGTAACTTCGCAAAACTAATTGTTCGCGATTTCAGATGACCTTATACACAATTAAGCAATTATACCCCTGATAGGCTAAACCCATAAGAAAACCTAACTCATTGTCTTAAGTCATTTTGAATTCCTCTACAGCATAAGGTTCCGTAATTTTCTCTACAACGCAATTCTAAAGCTGCATCACAGCTGAAAATTTCGTCTAAATACACCTAGAAACGAAGGGCCGCTTGGAGCTTTCCTCCATAACTCACGCTTATTCCGTGAAGGAACCTTGTAGGAAAAAGTTAGAGAGTAGATAATAACCTCCAGAAATGTTTGCCCGTCTATATTCAGCTTTATGAATACGCTTTAAGGTAGCCTATTTTGATTGACGCAAAAATCGCCATAGTTGTCGTAACCTACCAACGAAACAATCTCTTGCAAGTTCTTTTTGAGAGTTTTGAGCATATGACCCTCAAGCCAAGCCAAATTTTCGTGGTGGACAACGATAACAATGCCGACGTTGACGCACTCTGTAAAAATCTTCAATCATCCTTGCCAGAAACTACGGTTACCTGGGCTCCCATGGAAGAAAATCTTGGAGGAGCAGGTGGATTTTCTAAAGGAGTTGAACTCGCGTTTAATGCAGGCTTTGATTGGATTTGGCTTATGGATGACGATGTGCGCGTTATGCCTAACGCCCTGGAGCTGTTGCAACCTTGGATGGATGAGGCTCTCATTAACGACCATCGCACTATCCAGTGCAGCAAAATTAATTTCAATGGCGAGCCATTTTACTGGCAGTATCAATATCTCACCGCGCTCGGAATGCTCAACCCTGTTGCTCCCTCTGGTTTTGCCGAGAACGAGCGTTTTAAACCTATGAACGCCGTATGTTTTGAAGGCGGACTGTTCCATCGCAGCGTTATTGAAGAGATTGGCTTGCCCGACCCGCGCTTTTTTATCCATTGGGACGACACCACCTACGGCTATCTTTGCTCTAAGGTAACGTATCCTATTCTTATCCCCGATGTGCTCATGCAACGCACGCGCGAACAAGAACATTTACGCGTGGGCAATGTGCGCAAACTCAATAAAGCAAGCGATATGCTTCGTTTTCATACCATGCGCAATCGCGGATACATGGCGCACTACCTCAAAGAACACAACGATTACAAGCCCATCCCGTTTCAAGTTGGCACGCTCTTAACCTTTGGAATGGAATGTGTTCGCCTTTTTGCGGGAGACAAGCACGATATACCCCAAGGACTTAAAGTTCTTTTTGAAGGAATGCGCGAAGGTAAAAAAATTCGTGCCAATTCATCTTGGCGGCCCATGCCAAAACTTAAATAGTGTTCTGGGTTTTGTTTGCGCAAACTTTCTACAGGCTTGCGTTTTTCTTGAATGCTTATCTGTAATGCGGATAGGGCGAATCTCGAAGACACCCGCTCGGCTACCGCTCGTTTGCGCAGGTGCGCAAACTCGCTATGCGCCTTGCTCCATCATTCCGTTTTTATAAGTGCGGTTTTCTTTCAGAAAACCTTATAACAGAAAATGCTGAGTGCTTCTCGATTACCCTATCCGCATTGCGGAGATGGACTGCAGAAACAACTACTCACGGTTAAAAGCTTTTTTAACCACAGAAGCCACACCGATATTGCGCATAGAATACAATCCTTCTGAAAGAAGATATTTTTTATAGGCACGCTTATCAAGTTTAGGTGCTGGAAGATCAAGCAACTGCGCAAACAATAATTTATCTTCAGGAGAAACCGAACGTTCTTTATAAACAAGCTCAGGGTCCATACGCTTAAACATACGAATGAGCTCTTCTTTTATTTCAGGTTGATCGATCCCCACCGCAGAAGCAACTTGATTTTTATATAAGAACCCGCGAGCAATTTGAGCATACAAAATTACCTTCTTTTTTATGCCCAAGCGCTCGATAATGTCCATCATATCGTGCCAGCGCTCAAAGGGAATGAAAGGGTTGCGCACAAGAGCAGCCTTTGCCTCATCAGGTGCCTCCGCCCGATAGCAATACAAGGGCTCATCAATATACACAATGGCCTTTGCCTGACAAAGCGTTTCTATTAGAAAGGGATTATCTGCCCAGCCTGCACCAGGTATCTCTTTAAACCTGATGTTATGCTCGTCCAAAAAGCTTCTTCGATAGAGTGCCGACCAAATTGAAGGATGATGGCGCAAAAGATGCGCAGCGCGATCAACCGTAAAAGGCTGATGGGCAGGTTTGATGCGGCCTAAATAATTGCAACGCTCTTTAACTTCCTTGCCCCCACGCACAACAACGCGCCAATAGCCCGCCTTCACAACATCAACGCTTGGAGTAGCGCTTCTGTATTCCCAAGCCTTACCAACCAGCGTGGTTAAGCAAGATTGTTCAACCCAATCATCTGGTTCAAGAAAAAAAACCCACTCGCCACGCGCAACCGACAACCCCTTGTTGCAGGTTGCGCCATAACCCTCATTTGCCTTGTCAATCAAAACAATACGGCTATCGTTCGCAGCATGTTTCTTTATGCAAGAGAGCGAATCATCCGTGCTGCCATCATTTAAGCAAAGTATCTCAATATTGTGATACGGCTGATTCAAGATGCTTAAAAGCGCCTGATCAAGGTAGGGCATAGCGTTAAAAATAGGCATGATAACCGAAACAAGAGGAAATTCTTCTTCGTTATTACTCTTGTTCATGCGCGCCCCTTTTGTCCTTTTGCCCTTTTATCTCTTTTTCGCTTCTTTGCCCTACGCCTACGATAGCCACCTATCTTAGCAACTATAGCTCTATTTTAAACAGCTAAAAGCGCTTGCTCAATATCGGCTATAAGATCTTCCGTTGCTTCAATACCGCACGAAAAACGAATAAGATCGGCGCTAATACCTGCTGCTGCAAGTTCTTCATCGTTCATCTGACGATGCGTAGCATTTGCTGGATGCAAAACGCAGGTGCGCGCATCGGCAACATGGGTGGCAATTTGAGCGAGCTTTAAGTTTTTCATGAACGCCTCGGCACCAGCGCGCCCACCAGCAACGCCAAAGCTTACAACGCCGCACCCTCCTTGAGGAAGATACTTTTGCGCCAGCTTGTAATTTTCATCTTCTGGCAAACCAGAATAACGAACCCATGAAACCTTAGGGTGCTTTTGCAAATACTCAGCCACCGCCTGAGCGTTTTTACAATGCTGAGCCATACGCACATGCAAACTCTCAAGCCCCATATTGAGCAAAAAGGCATTTTGAGGAGATTGAATCGCACCAAAATCGCGCATAAGTTGAGCAGTTGCTTTGGTGATAAACGCTCCTTCTAAGCCAAATTTTTCGGTGTACACAACGCCGTGATAGCTTTCATCAGGGGTGGTAAGACCGGGGAATTTATCGGCATGCGCATTCCAATCAAACTTGCCTGAATCAACAATGCAGCCGCCAACACCTGCACCATGGCCATCCATATACTTTGTGGTTGAGTGGGTAACAATATCTGCCCCCCACTCAATTGGCCTGCAGTGCACCGGCGTTGGAAAGGTGTTATCGATAATCAGCGGAACACCATGAGCATGAGCGGCTTGAGCAAAACGCTCGATATCCAATACCGTAAGCGCGGGGTTTGCGATAGTTTCGCCAAACACCGCTTTGGTATTGGGCTTAAATGCTGCTTCAAGCTCTTCATCGGAGCAGGCGGGGTCTACAAACGTACATTCAAGACCCATGCGTGCCATCGTATGAGCAAAAAGGTTGTATGTTCCTCCATAAATTGCCGAAGAAGCAACAACATGATCTCCGTTGCCGGCAATATTAAACACCGCAAAAAAGTTTGCTGCCTGCCCCGAAGAGGTGAGCATAGCTGCGCTGCCACCTTCAAGCTCGGCGATTTTTGCCGCCACGTAATCGTTGGTAGGATTTTGCAGGCGCGTATAAAAATAGCCTGCCTCTTCAAGGTCGAAAAGCTTTCCCATGTGCTCGCTTGTGTCATACTTCCATGTGGTGCTTTGATAAATTGGAACCTGCCTTGGTTCCCCATTTCCGGGATGATATCCGCCTTGCACACATTTCGTTGCAACTGATTGAGCCATGAGGCCTCCTTACCTTTTCTGTTTACTTCTGAGTGCTCTGCACTTCTTTGTCTATGATTTATATTTGCTGCGACTTATGCCTGCTACATCTCGCCTGCCATATCTAGCCTGCCGCATCTGCTCGCAACCGCTTTAATGCGCGCGCAATACACACACCCAAAGCACCGAAACAAACTGCCAGGCACAGCTAGGCAAAATGCCTATAGTAGTTTTACCCTAAAAATCTTGGCATTTCCCCCGTGCTTCCTAAGAATTTTTCTATAACCAGCTATAGCAAAATGCCCTCGACCATTTGAGCAAGCTCTTTACTATCATCTAGACCATACGTTTAAACTTTGTACTCGTTATATTAGGTAAACGCAAACATCAATGGTTTGTACACTCAAATTTAGTAAGCGCAAACTATAATAGCTAACGGTTAAGCGGTTACGAAAGGATGCACCCATGCCTATCAGAATTCCCGATTCTTTACCCGCAACAAGTATTTTAGAGAGTGAAAATATTTTTGTAATGACGGAGCATCGCGCCATTCATCAAGATATTCGCCCTTTGCGCGTTCTTATTCTTAACCTTATGCCTACAAAAATTGAAACCGAAACCCAAATACTACGCAAGCTTTCAAACACGCCCCTGCAGATAGAAATCGACCTTTTACAAACCGCAACCCATCGGGCGACCCATGTTCCCGCTGATCATCTTTCGTCGTTTTATCGTAGCCTTGATGATGTTCGCAACAAGCGCTACGACGGCATGATTATCACGGGGGCACCGGTTGAGCGCCTGCCATTTGAAGAGGTGGATTACTGGCCTGAGCTGTGCGAAATTATGGAATGGGCAAAAACCAATGTGTTTTCAACCTTTTATATTTGTTGGGGCGCCCAAGCAGGTGCCTATTATCATTTTGGCATCCCTAAATATCTGCTGAGCGAAAAAATGGCAGGTATTTTTGAGCACCGCATTGTAAAACCCTCTTCGCCGTTGGTTCGCGGGCTAGACGATGTTGTTTTTGCGCCCCATTCCCGCAATACCGAAGTTCATGCAGAAGATATAGCTGCCAACCCCAACTTAGAACTGATTGCCGTATCAGATGAAGCAGGGGTGTTCATCGCAAAAAGCACTGATAGCCGCCATTTCTTTGTTTTTGGACACCCTGAATATGATTCGGATACCCTTGCAGGCGAATATTTCCGCGACCTCAAAAAAAATAGCGCCGCCCCGATGCCTAAGCATTACTTTCCCAACGACGACCCAAGCCAAACTCCTATTTCAAACTGGAGAGCATCGGCACAACTTATTTACACCAACTGGCTTAACTACTATGTTTATCAGGCAACGCCTTATAACATTGATGCCGCATGGGGCATAGGTAGCGAAGCCACGCGGTAACACGATAACAGCCCGCGCAAAGGCGTAACAGCAGCAACTCGCACAAAGCCTCTTTACCTCAGTGAATCAGGGCCATAACTAAGTTCAAATACACTGGGTGGAAGCTCAGGACCTTCGTAACATTTAACAGCACCATGCGCCACAGCTTCATCGATTTCGGCATCGCTATAGCCAAATTCACGCATAACCTCACGTGTTTCATACCCAACGGGGCGCGAGCGCTTAAGGATAGGGTCTCCCATCGATTTCATGCGCAACGGCGAGGTAACTAAGGCCTGCTCACCAAAAGAATCATAGGGAATTTTACGCAAGATATCATTTGCGTAGGCCTCTTCATCTTCTAAAACATCTTCAAGCGTATTGAGCTTTTGATAGGGTACTTCGTTTTCTTTAAACACCGCTTCCCAATATGCAAAGGGCTCCTCGGCAAAACGCTGCTCTAAAATCGAAACAACCTCAGCATTAAGACCTTGAGCGGTAACGTTGGCAAGGTTATTGTATTTGGTATTGCCGACCATATCATCAAGGCTCATAGACGACATAACCAAGTCATAGTAAAGGTCATACGAGCCAAAGCAAATTAAAAACCACACCCCATCTTTCGAGCAATACGTATTATTGGTGGGGCACGGCGCGCTTTCTCGTGAGCGCGGATAGAGCGAATTGTGTTGCGTTCCCGCCAAACCAGTTTGCATTGCCCAGCAAGCACAGTGATACAAATTAACCGTTACCTTATCGCCTTCCCCTGTTCTATCAGCACGAACAAGAGCCCCTAAAACACCTGCCACCATAACCATCGAGGCATTCCAATCGCCAAAGGCCGCTGGAATATTGGCAGGCTGAAAATGCTCGTTGCTTTGTGGGAAGGTCATAAAGAGGCCGCCGCGTGAAGAATAAGCCGTAGCGTCAAAGCCGCGAGAATCCCTCTCAGGACCGCGCTCGCCATAACCGCGCATCTGCCCGTACACTAGGCGTGGAAATTTTTGATGAAGGGTATCGTAATCAAGACCAAGCTTTTTGAGCGCTTTGTCTCTAAAGCTCGTAATTACCACATCGGCCTCAGAAAGCATGTTCATAACGAGCGCCATACCTTCTTCATTTTTGAGGTTAACCGCAAGCCAGTTTTTATTGGCCGAGGCAAGCTCAAAGGCAGGGTCGTCAATGTCGTTGCGCTCCATACCAAAGCCAGGGGCATTGGTGCGATATTCATCCCCGGTAAAAGGCTCAACCTTATAAATTGTTGCGCCCATCTCTCCTAAAACACGCAAGGCGGCAGGCGCAGCAACGTAACCTGTAAGCTCTACAACCTTTACTCCTTCAAGCCCTTTCATGCAGCCTCCTCTTCAGAACAAATTCAAACTTTTTTCTATTTTGCTATTTTTGCGTCCATGCGAACACAAATCTTTCATATAACTTCATACGGCTTCCGTTTTAAGGCAGCGCAAACCTTCTCGGCATTCAAAGTGGTTTGACCTTGCTTTTTCCTGCAAAACGTAACCTTTATAGGTACTCTATATTAACCTAGCAACCATCGTGCAAAACTCACGGCTGAAAGAAAATTTCGATTGCATGCAGTTAAACGCTTCTTGCATTTCTGAATAGCCCCAATGCGTGAATGGAATTATTTCAAAACGACAATGGTAAGGAATTTCACCCTCATGCAATGCTTGTTTTAAAGCTGTTGTTTTCCCGCACTGACGTGGACCATTCACAATTTGAATGTAGCCGCTTTTCTCGCTCACGCTTTTCTCGCTCATTCATTGCAATAAAACTTGCACGTCTTTACGTTTGAAGTTCATATTTCCCCTTATAGAATGAGTTAGTGGTGCAAAAATTACACACTTAGTGTGTCAAATTTGCATTAGTTAGTGACGCAAATTTGAGAGAGAAAGACGCCCTTCTGTGTAAAATTCGAGTTCATTTAAGAAGTTTTCTGTGAATAGTCTTTTTGCGACCAATTGGGGGGGTTATAGGCAAAAGACAATCGCTCCCCTGCCTGATTGTCACTGCTGCGCTCGCCATCTAAGCCTCCCTCAATAGATATAAGACATTGTAGGGTTATAGACAAAACCATCAGCTCCTCCGCACGAGGCGGAAGAGCTGATGGTAGTTGGCGAGACTTATATTTTCCTATAACCCCTTTCTTACTTATATAACAGCCGCGCTGTTACGCTCAAAGCGCAACAGCGCGAACCTTATAACACTATTCTTTCGCTCTCTTGTCCACTTACAAGCAAGCACTCCGCTTCTAGAGTATTTTCGTGCCCTCTCCTTTTGTGATTACCTGATTTAGAAGGAGAAAGCGGGGACAACGCCATAGGCATTGGTGGCGTCGCTGCTGCCGATCGGATAGCCGTCAGTGCTCACACCGCCGAAGATGTAGGAGATGCCCACACAAGGCGAACGAAGCCACCAATTCGTGTTGCGGTAATCAGCCGGACTAGAACCGGAGCGAGTTTTATCCATGCCTGCAATAGCGGCATTTTCGCCAATTGGCTTAGTTACCTTGGCCTCACACCAGTCATACTGAGAACCTTCATTTTTGAAGTATCCAGATGAAATGTATCCTTTGTTTTCACCAACAAGTTCGCTGTAAGACATGAGCCAGAAGGCATCAAGGGAAGTAGTTTCCTTCCAGCCATCAGTTTTGTTGCCAGCTGTTGATTTCTTGGTGACCTTGGTAACGGCATCTTTAAGACCAGAAAGACCAGTTGCTACGTAGCCACTCGTACTGCTACCGCTGCCGAATACATCCTTATACATTGCCGAACCTGTCCAACCATCTGTGCTGGTGTTCTCAGTATTCATCTTCTGTGCGGTAGGTAACGAATGCGTCGCCATGAAGGTTACGGTAGAGCCGTCGTTATCGTGTGCACCTACCTGGATGATACGGAATTCTGCAAAGCGGTTGGCAAACTTAACAGGGTCAGCTTCGGTTCCGTTCCAATAGGTATAGAGATGGTTAGTGTCACTACCGTTGTTATATAAAGTTGACCAGAAGGTCTGATTGGTTTTTGAGGTATTAATCTCTGTTTGGGTTTTGGTTGCACTTGCACCAGGGTCTGCTGCATTGGCAGTATTCATCCAATAGTTACCAATACTAGTATCCTTCCAGTAAGCATAGAGGTGTATAGTATCGCCAGCTTTTGCGTTTTCAAGTGGGTTCGTGCTCGTAAAGCTGTACTTATCAAGATAGGTGTTAGTAGTTTTAGCGTTATCGTCAGTAATGGCACCAGAAGTTTCAGTACCTACCGTCCAGAAACCAAAGGTTTTACCTGTCGGAGCTTCAAAGCTATTAGGATCTAAGGTGCCAGCTGTGTTAGGCTCGCAAACTTGAGTATAGGTTTCTTTACCATCTGCGGTAGTAGCACCATTGCCGTGATAGACGATTGTAAAGACTTTATCTTTATCGATAATCTTCCAAGAACCTGTTGCACTGGTCCCAGTGTAGTTACCTTTGCCAGCAATAGTGATGTAGTAGGTACCTGCAGTAATAGCCTCTGTAGTGCTTTTTTCAGTGCTGCCATCAATAACATCATAGTCTTTGGTGCTATCAAGGCTAACAGTAGTTTCATTACTAAGGGTTGCACCAGTAACTTTTGCTGTAATTGTACTTCCCGTAGATAAGGTTGAGCTTGGCTCAATGATCAAAGTAGCATTACTGAGATCACATGGGTTGATCTTCCAGGTTTTATCAACACTATCGGTATAGTTACCAATGCCTTGGATAGTAATGGCGTATCCACCTGTTTTTACATCGGTAGCACTTGTAGTACCAGAAACTTTATAGTCAGTTCCTAGTATCAAGGTCTTATTGTTAAGTACTACGACAGGCTCTTCTGTATGAGTCGTACCGTCATAGGTAAAATCAACAACTGTTATTTCTGCATTTGCAAGAGATTCTGTAGAAGCTTTAATGGTGGTTGTAGCATGAATATCTCCTGTATACTTACCGCTTCCGTCAGTTACAACAACTTTGATTTCTCCAACATAGTCAGAAGGTACGGTATAAGTATCCTTGTCATCGCCTTGAGCTACTACCTTACCATCCTTGTCATACCAGGTGTAATAAGGCT
>CAVJWZ010000040.1:0-13834 GCA_963653545.1 uncultured Eubacteriales bacterium
GTGCAGTGTGCAGAAGCGGATCGCGCTCAGGTTGAACGCGACATGAATAGAGAGCTTAAATTGCTCTTTGATAAATATGATATTGGTATGCCGTTCCCTCAAATTGTGGTTAATCAGCCCGCTGAGAAAAAGAAGGCTACCGCAAAAGAAAAGGCCGATTCTGCCCGCTTTAGAGAACAGCAACGCGAAGCAACAAAAGGCATTAAGGAAGATGAAAAATAGACCGACAAATAGGTTTCATGAGGTTTGCGCAAGGTAATATCAGGATTATTATTAATTGCTCTATGACATAAAGGTGTACTTCTGTAAAATTGCAGAGGAATATTGGGCGTTTATAAGTAAGTATACGAGGTTATTCGTGGCGCTATCGTTTATAGATTTTATTTCTCAGGCGGCAACGCATCCTATTTTGATTGTTATTTTGCTTTTGGTTATTGGCGTTACGGCTGTTTCTGGTGCAACCGATGCGCCCAATGCTATTGCTACCGTTGTTTCCACTCGGTGTTTAAGCCCTAATACCGCCATTGCCTTAGCGGCGGTATTCAACTTTGTAGGGCTTGTGGGAATGACATTTATTTCTACTGCAGTTGCAAAAACCATGTTTGGCATGGTTAATTTTTCGGGCGACACTACAGCTGCGCTGTTAGCCTTGGTTGCGGCGATGGCGGGAGCTATTGCTTGGGGTGTAATTTGCTGGATATTTGGTATTCCGTGTTCTAAGTCACATTCGCTTATTGCTGGTATTACGGGGGGCGCCATTGCGCTCAATGGTTTGTCGGGCGTGGTGCCAAGCGAGTGGGCAAAAGTAATTTATGGCATGGTGTTTTCGTTGGTGGCGGGCTTTTTCTTGGGTTGGCTTTTTACCAAGATAATCGAAAAAGTGTTTCATGATGCAAACAGGCAATCGGCCAATAAATTGTTTGTTGTTGTTCAAGATTTATGCGCGGTGGCTCTTTCGTTTTTGCACGGTGCGCAAGACGGTCAAAAGTTTATGTCAATTGCGGTTTTGGGTGTTGCCCTATCGTTTGGAAATCCTGAACCAAGCGCTGATGGGTTTCCTCTGTGGATCATGATCATTTGTTCTGCCGCTATTTCTTTAGGCACTGCTATCGGTGGCAAGCGCATTATCAAGTCGGTTGGTATGGATATGGTAAAGCTTGAAAAATATCAGGGCGTGGCAGCTAATTTTTCAACCACGTTTACCCTGCTTTTTGCAAGCCTTACGGGAATGCCGGTGTCTACTAGCCATTGCAACACTTCAGCCATTATGGGTGTTGGAGCATCAAGGAGCATGCGCAGAGTTAATTGGGGTATTGCTCGAAACATGATTTTTGCTTGGGTTATAACCTTTCCTGTTTGTGGGGTTATTGGTTATATTCTGGCTATGATTTTTATGATGTTTGCGTAAAGGAATGCTTGCGCCGATTTTTGTAAGGGCGGGTGCCTTATGGGGGTAGTTGCTTTTTGCAGGCGCTTGAGTTCGGTTGCTATTGGGTTCGCTAGATGGGGGAAGGGAATAAATCATGCCTAAAATTGTCGTAGTAGATACCGATTTTGAAAACAATGATTTTGAAGTTGCAATGGCAAAAAAGGCAGGCGTTGATATTGCCCTTTTTAATGAGCGCAACCCTGAAGACATCATTCGCAATGCCCATGATGCTGGTGGAGTAATAACCTCTTACGGTAATTTTCCTGCAAAGGTTTTTGAGGCACTTCCTAATTTGCAAGTAGTTAGCCGCACAGGCATAGGCTATGACAGCATTGATGTTGATGCTGCCACCAAAAACAAAACGGCTATTTGTGTTGTTCCAGGATATGGAACCGAGGTTGTTTCCGATCATGCGATAACGCTAGCGCTTTCTTGCCTTCGTCGTATCAACGAAGTTGATGCCGATATGCGCTCAGGAATTTGGGATTATGCTCTCCATCGCCCGTTTGGCCAGGTATATGGCCGCGTATTTGGCGTTGTAGGTATGGGAGAAATTGGTCGTGCGGTAGCGCGAAAGGCTGCAGGGCTGGGCTTTAAGGTTGTTTGCTCCTCGCGTTCTTTGGTTCCGGGTCGCAGAACCCCTGAAGGGTTTGATATTTTGGAGTATGAGCAGCTGCTTGCCCTTTGTGATGTGGTAAGTTTTCATACGGCGCTTACCCCTGAAACGCATCATTTGCTTAGCAAAGAGCGCATTGCGCTGATGAAGCACGATGCCGTTGTGGTTAATACTTCGCGGGGCGGCATCATTGATACTGTTGCTCTTGCTCAGGCTCTTGATGAAGATAGGCTTTGGGGCGCGGGTATTGATGTGTTTGAAGAAGAGCCTGTTGATCGTGATCATCCGCTTTTGAAGGCTCCTCATACCGTCTTAAGCCCTCATGTTGCTTATTTCTCTGAAGAGTCTGCCTTAGAGCTTCGCACGCGCTGTACGCAGGCTGCCATTGATGTGGTTTTAAAGGTGCGGCCAAAAGATTGTTTGAACCCTGAAGCATTGCGTTTTTAAAAGGAAAAGGAGGGCGTAAATATGGATCCGCTCGATACTATGCTCTATAGGCTTATGTTAGACAAAGCAGAGGAAATGGATGAATATGTAGCAGAACAATCCCTGCGCTCAAAAAAGTCGTTTGATGAAGATGATGATTTAGCTTGCGATGATGATAACTTCGACAGGGACGATTTTGATGAATACGATGATGATTTTGATGAGTTTGACGATGACGACGACGATGAATGCGAAGCAACTCACTACCCTTGGGATGATTGATTAGAAACGATTCATCTTCCTCGCCTTGCTCTAAAACGACACATTACCAAATTCCGATAGCTCAAGATCTGCATTGTGATCAAGGGCAAAGTTGAGATTCCATTCGCTGGTAAATAAGAGCAGTTTTTCTCCGCGCATATTTTCAACGCGATAGGTATCGTGAGTGAGATTGAGTTTTGCAACATCAACTTCATCTGAATTTGCTACCCATCTGATGATGGAGTAGGGCAGCCCTTGGCGGCGAACTTCAACGTGATATTCATTTTTAAGGCGTTGTTCAAGCACTTCAAACTGCAAAACGCCAACGGCGCCAACAATAACGCTTTCCATACCAGCGCCAACTTCGCGAAAGATTTGAATGGCTCCTTCTTGAGCGAGCTCTTGCATGCCTTTTACAAATTGTTTTCGTTTAAGGGTATTAACTTGTGAGATGCGAGCAAACATCTCAGGTGCAAACATGGGGATTTCGGGGAACTGAACATGAGTTTTACCTGCGCAAACGGTGTCCCCGATAGAAAAAATACCCGGATCAAATAAACCAACAATATCGCCAGCGTAGGCTTCATCAACAATAGCGCGATCGTCTGCCATCATTGAGGTACCTGTTGCAAGTTTGAGCTTTTTTTCGCCTTGAACATGATAGGCATCCATGCCGCGCTCAAATTTTCCCGAGCAAATACGCACAAAAGCAATGCGATCGCGATGATTTTTATCCATATTAGCTTGGATTTTAAACACAAATCCACTGAATGCTTCCTGTATAGGATCAACGGGTTCGTTGGTTAATACGTTGGTGTAAGGCAGCGGGCTTGGGGCAAGATTAAGAAATTCTTTCAAGAACGGCTCTACGCCAAAATTAGTGAGAGCCGAGCCAAAAAATACAGGAGACAGCTTGCCTGTGCTAACTGAGTTGAGGTTAAGCTCGTCACCTGCGCCATCAAGCAACTCGATATCATCCATGAGGTTTTTGTGGTTTGCTTCTCCGATAAGATCATCAAGAGATGCGTTGCCTAATGCTGCTTCAATTTCATCAACCTTTTTTGTTGAATTGCCGCGCCCGTCACCATCGAAGGCTATAACGTGTCGAGTTTGGCGGTCGAATACACCGCGAAAGTTAGTGCCGCAACCAATAGGCCAGTTCATGGGGTAGGTGCCAATTCTCAGTACGGTTTCAATTTCTTCCATAAGTTCAAAAGGATCACGCGCTTCGCGGTCGAGCTTGTTAACAAAGGTGAAAATGGGGATGTGTCGTAGCGTGCAAACCTTAAAGAGTTTTTTGGTTTGGGCTTCTACGCCTTTTGCAGCGTCAATAACCATTACGGCAGCGTCAGCTGCCATCAGGGTGCGATAGGTGTCTTCGGAGAAATCTTGATGTCCAGGTGTGTCAAGGATGTTAACGCAGGCGCCGTTATAACTAAATTGCAAAACCGAAGAGGTAACCGAGATTCCGCGTTCTTTTTCAATTTCCATCCAGTCAGAAACAGCGTGTTTTGAGCTGCTTTTGCCCTTAACAGAGCCAGCAGTTTGAATGCTTCCGGTATATAGAAGCAATTTTTCGGTGAGGGTTGTTTTGCCGGCATCGGGGTGAGAAATGATAGCGAAGGTGCGACGTGATGAAATTTGATCCGATAAGCTTGCCACAATAGCCCTTTCCAATTTTTTGATAGTACGCGCAGTGCAACCACTGCTACAAATTGACTAGGTAATTGTAGCGAGTGGCACGCAAAATAGCTAACAGGAATTTTGTGGTATTTACCTTGACGGCATATCAAAAAACAAGCGCCCGTAGCGTTTAAGGGAGCTACGAGCGCTTCGTATTGGTGAAGCTACTTCACTGCTTTTAACAGCTATGTATTAAAGCATAACAGACAGGTTTATATGTGTTTACCTTGCAAAGTTGTGCATTGTAGCGTAGTTGTCGCAGCTAAACCACTTCATTAAGATGCGTTTTCTTCGCGAAGCATAGCTTGTTCGTAATCGCGCGTACCCTTGAACACTTCGTGCTTGTAGGGGTTTACACCGAGTTTCTTAGCGCGATAGATCACATATGCTACAGCTGCTATATTCGCTATCAATGCAATGAGAGAAATAACCAGGTTGATCTCAGGGTTGTTTACCGATTGCACTGCAAAAATGGAATCGTTTGCAAACATAGGAACCACTTGGCAGAACATACACCAGAGCGAGAGGGTAAAGGCGCGGTTTTGAATCCAGCCACCTTTGTTCCATAAGAAGTTTGCCACGGTAGGAGCAAGCAACAGTGCTAAACCGCAGTACCATGAGTGGGTTGGCAGGCAGTTATAGGTATAGCAGAAGTTCCAAATGTCGTAGCTTATGATGAATACCCATGTCATATCAGGCCAGAGCATATCTTGCTTTTTCTTGGAAACATAAATTCCCCACCAGCCAGTCATGACAAAGATATTCAGAATACCTGCAACGCCATTGAAAACATTGTGCCAGCCACCATTGAGGGTAACGCCTTCGCTTGAAACCCAGGTGGTTCCAAAAGCGCGTATAGCACTTTCAAAATCGCTTACTACTGCAATTAAAATGTTGATGGCCACAATGACAAAGGGGAAGCATTTGAACCAATTTGCTTTACCGAGGCTGCCCCAATGATATTTCAAAATAAGAAAACCGATACAACCTGCGGTTGCGGCATAAAGCTTGGCGTAGTGAAACCAGCTATTCATATAGAGGTATGTTGGGTTATTAAGTGCCCATTCGGCTCCTGCTGCAGCACCTGCATAAATTGCAATGAAATATGCGGTCAAAATTCCCGGAATTACAAAAAAGCAGGTGATGCCACCTATTTTTGTACGGCGGGCAATTTCGTTAAACCCAATCAATCCCAGAAATACGATAATCCACCCAAGCCATTGGTAGGCGGCATTGTCGCCATACACGTCAAACAACATGGTGTTATCTCCTTTCCTTTTCGCACTTTGTGCGACTCCCTTGTTTGAGATTTTCCCTTCTCAAACCCTTCTTTATTCCCCTCAGCTCTTAGTAGCTGCGTGGTTGCCGTTTGCTTCTATCGCTTCGGCGCGTTCGCGCTCAAAGTGTAGTGTTTGTGCAATAAGATCTTTTAGTACATCATCGCTTGTTTCGGGGTATTGACGTACATAGCCAACAATTCCCAGTACAAGCATGTAAAACATTTCATAGATATGGTCGATACGCACTTTATGTAAGTGCTTAAAATCGGCTACGGTAGTTTCGATGAGATAGGTTGCGGCTGCATCGGCTGCACGATTGATGAATTGCAGATATAATGAGGCATTTTCGCTTGTTGCAAGTGCTCGACGAAACGATGTGTGTGCGGAATTGCTGTTGAATAGCAGATTGCGAAGCAGTGTGACAATAGAGTCAAGGGAGCCTTCAATATCACCTTTGATGCGATTACTGTTCCATTTTTTTAGTTCGACGATGAATTCATCTACGTAGCTATCAAGAACGGTGTTAATAAGATCTTCTTTGCTGGGGAAGTAATGGTAAAACAGAGTGCGTGTTACGCCCATGCGCTCTGTAATGGCTGAGACTGATGTTTTAGCAAGTCCGCGCTCTTCAATGAGCTCGTTGGCGCATGCAACAATTTCGTGCTTGCGATCCATGTTCGCCCTCTCCCCTCAAGATGCTCACTGGCTTTTCGCTCTATGATACGTACACAGTACGTCTACAGCTAACAGGGTGTCAATGAACAAAATTGACAAACCGTCAATTTTGTTCATTGGATATAAATGAGGGGATACTGAGGTTTTGTGAAGTGTTTTAGGGCAGGTTTTATCTAGTTTACGATGTGGTCCAAATTAAGATACGATCCAAGAAACGTTTGAGCCTTTGCCCCAGAAGGCATTTTCGTAGAGAACTTTTGAAATTTCTCCTTCAAAATAAATGGTGCCCGTAACGTTTCCCCCTGCAGCTAGCGTGCCAGAATCAAGAGCAGTATGGTCGCTATCACCAACAACGGTGGTAGCAGAGCGCTGCGCACCTTGCGCATCTTCTGCCTTCCAATCAAACATGTTAAAAGAGGCTTGTTCGCTGCCATTGTTTTGGTAGGTAACGGTTACCGCAGTTGCTGTTTCGCTCGAGCCACTGTATTTTGCAACGCCAGGTTCAACACTTATAACGCTAACGCTTAACCCTTTATCCGAGGTGGCGCTTGCACCTATTTCCATATTGGAATTGTTGGTTTCGGATGTATTGGATGAGGTAGTTGTTTGCGTTGAATTATTGGTGAAGTTGGTATTTGAGGTGGCTTCATCAATGGCAGCGCTGTACATGCTTTGAGTGGCAAGCACAATCACCAAAGCTAAAACATTCACAATAGTTGCAGCAATGGCGATACCTTTGCCCGAGCGAGTTTTGCGAAAGGTTGCAACAAGGCCAATAATGCCAAAAACAATTCCTAAAAACGCCAGAAACGCAGACATATTGTTAACGATGGGCAAAAATGAGGTTAAAAGAGCCACGATTCCTAAGATGAGCGAAGTGATGCCCATTGCAGATTTTGATGTGGTAGTTGGCGTGGTGGTTTCCATAGATGTCCTTTCTAAAGGCTGGTCATTTTGATGTAACCAATGGTAGAAAAGAACATTTTTTGTTTCATTAGCTGCCAGCTATTGCAAGCCATTACAGCGGCAATTGGTTAGTTTGGTATTTTGTGAAATTATTCAAAAACACCCCTATAACTCGCTACAAACGTTCAATCCGTATTGTTTTTCCTGCTAACATACGATAAGCAAATACAGTAAGCAAACAATGCAACAGCAAAGTGGGAAGGGCATTTGATGAATGAGCCGCTAACAGAAGAATTGCTTGAAGAGCTGCTCTCTTCTCCTAGTCCTGCAAAGTTTATTAATAACAACAACATTTCAACCCGAAGCCTTTCAGAATATCTCCAACAACTGCTCAAGGAAAAAGGTCTTGAGCGGGTAAAGGTGGTTCGTGAGGCAGGGCTTAATGAAACGTTTGGATACCAAATATTCACGGGTGCGCGCAATGCTTCGCGCAATAAAATTTTGCAGATTGCGTTTGCCATGAAGCTTTCACTCAAAGAAACAGACCGTTTGCTTCAAGCGGGCGGTGTTAATGAGCTGTATTGTAAAAACAGAAGAGATGCCATTATCATTTTTACCCTTCAAGAGGGTTATTCTCTTCAAAAAGCTGATGAAGAATTGTATCGCTTCGGGGAAGAAACAATTTGTTAAATGGATAACCTTGCTGCTTTTCTTTCCATCATTGATTCTGATAACGAATACCAGGTTGAAGAGGTTTTAAAAGAATCTCCGTATGAAAAAACGGAGAGGGTTGTGCGTGTGCTTTCAGACGGGAGCGTTGAAGGTCCTTTTATTCGCAAGTATATTGCCTTGGACTCGGGGTTGGGCAGGGCTTATCAAACAATAGCTTCTCGGCAAGAAGAGGGCTACGAATTTAGCTGTGTTCCGCATATTGTTGCATGCTACACCTTGAAAGATGCTTTGGTTGTTGTGATGGAATATATCCAAGGAGAAACATTGCAAGAGGTTTCTTGCAGGATCGGAGCCTCTTTAGAGCTTGCGAAGGATGTATTTCCGCGGATTTGTGGGGCAGTGTGTGAGCTGCATGAAAAATTTTCGCCGCCGCTTATTCATCGTGATTTAAAACCAACGAATATCATGCTTTCTTGGGAAAAGGTAACGCTGATAGATTTCGGAATTGCTCGCGTGTATAGAAGCGAAGCGCAAACCGATACCACACATTTTGGTACTCGCGAGTATGCTCCGCCCGAGCAATTTGGATTTGGTCAAACCGACGAGCGAAGCGACGTGTATTCGTTGGGTATGCTGCTGTTTTATTGCTGTGCAGGAAGAGATGCAACCCTAAAAGATAGGGATGCCAATTTTGCGCACGCGCAAATTCCGTGCAAAGTTCAACAGGTAATCAAGCGAGCATGTGCGTTTGATCCTAAGGATAGATTTGCAAGCGTTGCCGAACTGCAACATGCCTTTTGCGAGGCAACACAACATGCTGTTGCCGATAATTGCAGCAAGAAGACGGGGCAAGAACATGCCTTAGATAGCAAAATATTGGGCGGCATTGGAGCAAAGGTTAGCTCATGGTTTGTCGCAATTCCTCTTGGGGTAGGAATTGCTTGGAATGTTGTGTTGGCGTTATTGTGGGTGTTTGTAATTGCTTGTTGTTGCGTTTCTTGTTTTGCTCCTGCTGCAACACTGCCTGAAGCGGCGTATCCGCTTTGGTTTAGGGTAGTGGAATATTTTCTTTTCTTTGGCGTTTCAACAACAAGCATTTGTTATGCGCTCTCCGACAGGCGCTTGCTTCGACGAAAATTTGCTGCGTTGCGCCGCATTCCCCTTGTAGGGGAGTTCATTATCCTTGTTGTTATTGTTCCCTTTGTTCTTGCGATAGTAATGACTATTGCTGCTCAGTTTGCTGTGTAAGACTATAAACACATAAGGCTATCCGCACCTAAACACGCATAGCCTTATACATAAGCCTTAGAAAACGAGTGCCGCTTTAGCCTCAACTGCAACAAACCCAACGCCCATTCTTACATCAATTAGTAAAAACTCTCGCCTTTATCAATCATCTCTTTAAGTAGCTTTGCCATAGCCTTGTAGTTATAAGGGAGCATCATTTTTTTGAAGAGCGGGTTAAGAATCCCTGGCACGCTTTGGAATTGCAACACAATATTGTATGCCGTGGGAAGACCAACGGTGTCAATAATGCGGAAGGGCCCTTTAGGCGCTCCCGTGCCATGTTCCCAAGCAGTATCGATGCTTTGAGGGTCGCTTACTCCGCTTGCCCATAAATCAAGCCCAGAGAGAAGAAAGGGAACAAGCATAGAATTAAGCAGATATCCGCTTTTCTCGTTGCGTACGGGCAGGGCAATCATGCGAATTTGATTGGCAAATTCCATCAAGGTTTCAAAGGTTTCTTTGCTCGTGCCACTATGACCCATAACTTCGGCTGTATTATTTTTCCAGATAGAGTTGGCAAAATGTAGAGAGCCATATTTTTCAGGACGACCAGTAACCTTTGCAAATTGGCTAGGCAATAAGGTGGAAGAGTTGGAAGCAAGAATGGTTTTTTCGCTCAAAAGTGGTGCCATTTTACGGTAAACGTCGGTTTTGGCTTTAGGGTCTTCCGACATAGATTCAATAACAATATCGGCATCGGCAACCGCTTTTGCCATATCAAGTTCAAGCTTAATGCCACTATAGGCATTTTCTACGCGCGCTATACAGGCTTCTTTATCAAAAGGAGCATCTACGTCTGCAATGCCTGCACACCATGGGCCGCTGCCATCTGCCATTCCTTCAATGGCGTCAAGATATTCTTGGTGCACTTTGTCGAGTTTAGGTTGTGTGCGACCAATAGAACTTTCGCTCCGCAACCAGATGGTTACGTCAAAACCGCAGTACGCTGTTTGGAAAGCAATTTGACTACCCAAAACACCGCCGCCAGCTACTACAACTTTTTTAATAGTCATGATGCTCCTCTCGTTTTGTTTGTACTGTTGGCACCTAGATTACTTGATCGATATATAAAAAAAGGAGAAGACGCGCTATTACTTCTGCCAATACATCGTTAGTTCCGTGAGCGGGGCAGTGTTTAACAAATTTGTTAATTTCGCTCGTAAAAAGGCATTTTTAGCTTACAATCGTGGGCGCTTTATTTTTTGCGTTTATTTTTTTTGAGTCATTAACGAGAGAGAAGAGTTTTATATGACGAACAATGAAGTTGTTGAACAGCCCAAAGTTGTTCCCAATGAGGTTTCTACCGGACGATGGGTTGGCTTCTTTTTTGCGACGGCTGGTGCTGCTTTTGTGGTTCAAACCCTTTCTGGGCTTATCATGGTGTTTTGGCACCTTGATGGGGTATGGTCATGGTTGCCAGAGGTATTAATGGTCATGATTGGGTTTGCGCTTTCGCTTCTGTTTGCCACCTTATTTTTGCATACCATTTGTAAAACATCGTTACATGATTTTATTTTAGGCTATGGCGGCAAAGTTAATTGGAGTCAGTGCGGAAAAGTTGCTGTTGCATGGGTTATAGGCTTTCTTGCAGGTTGGATAATAGGGATAATATCAGCTTTAATGCAAGGAGCAGACATGGATGGTATAGCGCTCAATGATATTGGGGCTGTGCCTATTTTGGTTAACTTTTTAATTTGTGTTGCATTGCTTTGGACACAAACGACCTTTGAAGAGGTTCTTTGCCGTTGTACGTTTTTGCGTGCTGTTTGCGGTAATCACATTCGTCCTACCGTAAGCTGTATTGTATGGGGTATTGTTGCAAGTTTGCTTTTTATGTCGTTGCATGGCGCAAACCCAGAAGTGCTCTCTCAAGCCGATCCTTTGTCTATTGTTGCTGCACTTACAACGTATTTTCTTGCGGGCATATCGATGTATATGGCAGACGTTGTATATAAAAATTGTATGCCAGGTTGTGTTATTCACTGGGTTAACAACTTTGTGCTCTTTGTCTTTTTCACTCAAGCGGGCACAGCTGTTGAATCGGGTGCCCTTTTCTGCCTTCCTGCTGGCAATGATGCAGGGGCATCTCTTCTAGGCACCATAGTACTCTATATTCCTCTTATCGTTCTTCTTATTGTTGAGGCAGTTAAGAGCAAAAAGAAAGCTCAAGCCGATGCACTGCCACAATAGGGGGATATTTTTGAGGGGGATGTTTTATGCCACAGCAACGCAAAATTGCCGATGGTGTTGAGCAGGTGTTTGCTCCTGAACTATCAAAAGCAGAAGAAGGTCTTTATAAGAGCTGCCAGCATATTCATGAAAATATTGCTTGCCTAGATTGGTTGTAATACATGACACTACATCAGCGCCTTTTACGAATCATAAGTATTGTTCTTATCGTCTTTGGTTTCGTAGGATTTTTTACGGATATTTTAGCTGGCATTGCTGGCGCTATTTTGGCGGCGTTTTATAGCGATGCATACAACAGTGCTTTGTCTGATGCGGGAAGAACCCTTAATCTTGCGCAGGAAGATTACGATGCTTTTATAAGTTTTATGATCGTATTACCTGCGGTGATTTTTGAAAATCTCCTCCAAATAATTACTGGATTCTTAGGAAGCCGCGCCGCAAAGCATCCCGCTAAAATTAAGCCGTTTTTTATTGTGGCAGGAATTTTTTGTGGCATTGAAGTTGTAAGCAGCGTTGCTTTTTCTCTCGGTGGTTATTTTGATGCAACAAGCATTGCTCTTTCAGTAATTCCCATCATGTTAGTTGTTTTGTGCTTAGTTTGCGCTCATAGAGTAAGCATTGGGTTTGCTGGCGGTAGCGTTAAAGATATTGCCGATATTAAGGGAGAACAATATAAATCTGAATTAGGATTTGTACGCGTTATTCAGATTCTCTTTTTGCTTAATGTTTGCTGGTCGTTGGTGTTGTGTGCCATGTTTACCAGCAGCAGTTTTACGTTTAGTTTTTCTGAGGTTTTAAATTTTATTAATCTCGTATTTGATGGAGTGGGCTTTTGGCTTATTTTTCAGCGTTCCAAAGCTGCTCGTTATTGGATTATTGCTTTTAGTGTTTTTAACATTGTTACAGGCATCATCTACGGCATTGTTTCGGGTCGCTTTGATTTCTTTGGGCAAGTAGTTTTATGTTTGTGGGATATTTTCTTGCTGCTGTATTTTGCGTTTGCAAAGCGCCCGCGTGAGGTGCTCAATCGCTCTTTTGATATTAAATATAGTAAGCAACAGATTGTGCAAGCATGGGATATTTGGCAGCCAAAAACCTGGGAATTTTGGCGCAATATGATTATCTACTTCTGCTTATTTTCTATTGTGGGACATTGGATGGAAGCGGGCTTGTGCTTGTTTGTCAAATATGGCATAGTCCCAGGAATTTATGATCCAAATAGTGGAATCTGGCGCGATTATTTGAGCCCCTTCCCGGTGTATGGCGCGGGTATGGTTGCTTGTGGCTTGTTACTCTATCCCATCAAAACCAAGCTGCAGGAAAAATTAGGTGGCACATGGAAGCCATTATTAATCAGTTTCATTATTAATTCATTAGTATGTGCCAGCCTTGAACTTATTCTTGGTCTTAGCTCTAACCAGCCTGTTGATGGTGTATACCCACTGTGGGATTACAGCACCATGCCGTTTAACTTTATGGGGCAAATATGCTTGCAAAATACGCTAGCTTTTGGTGTGATATCAACGTTGATGACTTGGGCAGTATGGCCAGCGCTTCAAAACATTTCAGCTAAAATGCCCAACGATATACGCAGAGCATTCTTTGTGGCAGTGGTAGTGTTCTATGCTTTTGTATGTTGCTTATACGTGGTAAACATTGCCTGATGCTTATTGTTTGCAACAAAGTTTAAAAGGCTTGATTGGGCACTTATCTGATTTTCTTGAGGTTGTTTTAAGGTAGTTGCTTTGAAAGGCTTAACGATTAGTTGAAAAACTTAACGCGCATTGTCCAAATGCTTTGAGTTGATTTTTGCATTTCTGCATGCTAGGCTTTCTGAGTCCGCATAGGGCGGATGTGTTTTATCCAGAGTTGGGGTAGAGAGTTGGCTCAATGATCCCAACGCCAACCGGTTTTTATGACACGGTGGCCCTGCCAACATCGATGAAAGGAGCCTGTTATGGCTAGTTCTTTTGCGCTTGACGTGCATGATTTTCACAATCTTAGAGTTAAACCAAGGCATATGCATTTTATAGATGAGCCACATGGTTTTTCTGATGGTCTTTTCAAGGGCAATCTAGCGCATCAAATGCGCTATTCGGTTGAACTGCTTGAGCGCGAGCTTCAGCAGGCTGGCATGCCACATGTGCTGCAGCTCGTGTTGAAAGGCGAAGATGAACGCAACCCTGATAGCTGGGGGCTGTTTGTTGATGGCATCGTCGTGACAAAAGGTACGGGTGATTTTGCCCGCGAGTGCTTTTTTAATAATAAAAGAGCTTTTCTTGGTGTGTGCCGCGATGCTGTTAGTGCTGCAAAACTTTCTCAATGGGATGAGCATGAGTATAGCTTGCTCTGTGCTGCTCGCAGGATAGCGGCTGTTGGTTAGGATTTACAGCGTTTCTAGTGAGTTTT